>JANNMS010000344.1:0-46425 GCA_031398055.1 Saprospirales bacterium
TTTTTTTCCTCTATCTTTCTGTCTCCCTGTGGTTCTTTCATATTTTTTTTTTTTTTTTTTTTTTTTGGGTTTTATAATTTTTTTCCTCCTTTGTTGTGTAAAAAAAAATCTCCCACCTCCTAAACCTCTCTTCGCAAATCCGCCACCGGAATCTGCAACAAATCTCGGTATTTAGCAACAGTCCTGCGCGCCACTTTGAAACCTTTTTCGGCCAGCATCTCGGTCAATTGGGCATCGTTGAGCGGTGCGGTTTTGTTTTCGGTTTCGACCAGTTCGCGCAGCGCATCCATCACGTCTTGGTTGCTGATTTCCACGCCGTCCTGCGAGGTGAAAGTTTGGGTAAAAAAATCTTTCACAGACAAAATCCCGAACGGCGTTTGCACATATTTATGGCTCGTCACCCGGCTGATTGTGCTTATATCGAGGTTGACGTAGGCCGCCACATCGCGCAAAATCATGGGTTTCAATTTTTTAAAATCGCCCGTTTTGAAAAAATCCCGCTGCAACATTACGATGGTTCGGATGGTGTTGAGCATCGTGTCGTCACGTTGTTGGAGCGCGGCAATCAGCCAATTTGCGTCCTCGATTTTTTTCTGGACAAATGATTTGGCCGATTTGTCGCGCGTGTTTTGGGCTTGCAAAACGGCGTCCGGGCTGAGCCGAAAAATGCCCGCCCGCGTGTTCGAAAGCGAAATGATAAAATCATCGCCGTCCATTTCGATGATATATTCCGGGGTGATCGTGTCGGGTTGAAAAGATGCGCCGTCCGAAAAACCACGCAACGGTTTTGGGTTCAAAGTAAGGATAAAATCTAGGGCGGCCTTCAATTCCTCGGCTTCGAGGCGGAGCGCGTTTTTTACAAATTCGTAATTGTGGGCGGCGAGCGCATCCATATAATTACGTATCAAAATGCGCGGCAAAACCAGTTCCTCGCCCATCTTTTCCAGCCGGTCGATTTGCAAAAGCAGGCATTCGCTCAAATTTCGCGCGCCGATTCCCGGCGGGTCGAGGCTTTGCAAAACGCGCAAGGCTTGCTCGGCGGCGGCCTCGGTGATGAAAATATTTTGGGAAAAAGAGAGGTAATCAACCACCGTGTCGAGCGGCGTGGTCAAATATCCAGAGTCGTCCAACGAATCAATCAGGTACTCGCAAATCAATCTTTCTTCCTCCGAAACGGCCAAAAACGCGCACTGGCTTTTCAAATCTTCGCGAATCGTGGTCATTTGCACCGCCGGTGCTTGGTAAATTTCTTCGTCGGAAAAGCCCTGTTCAATGGTGTATTTGTAGTCCGGCGTCTCGTCGTCGAGGCTTCCCCAATTCATCGGATCCTCAAAATCGCCTTCAGAAATCGGCGTCGTTTCGTCGTCGTCATTTTCATTTTGGGCAATTTCGGCAGGGCTGGACGCCTCAGTATTTTCCTCCAAAAAAGGGTTTTCCTCCAATTCTTTTTGAAGAAAACGTTCCAATTCTTGCAGGTTGAGGTGCAGCAAATTCAAAAACTGAATCTGCTGCGGCAGGATCCGGAGCGTCTGGTTTTGAGTTTGCCTTAAAACGTGGGCTTGAAATTGCATTTTGTAAAATTGGGAAATTGGAATATTGGGATATTGAGATATTTGGAAATTGAGATATTGGGATATTACCGCTTAACCAATTGATTTTGAATAAATTATCCAAATATCCTAATATCCCAATATCGATTTTTCTTACCTTTGATTTTGGGAGGTCGGAATTTATTCCGACCACAACTGGGTCGAAATAAATTTCGACCTCCAACAACCAAATATGCAACAAAATATAAAAATCAACAACATCATCACGTACCTGAGCATGGGTTCCATCCTGTTTATCGTTGCGTTTTCCTATTTTCAGTTCCTCGAATACCAACATTACACAGAACGGGTCGAACATACATACGAAGTGTTTTATAAAATAGAAAAACTCCGGGCGGCGATTTCCAATGAAATGGCCTTCCGAAGAGGGTATATTTTTTCGCCGTCGGAAGAATTGCGCGAAACTATACAAAACGAGCGGCAGACGGTTTTTAAAATTCTCGACACACTGGGCGTCCTGCTTTCCGACAATTTTCCGCAGGTGAAAAACGTCCAACAACTCCACGATTTGCTCCAAAACCCGGATTTGCCGACGAACCGTTTCAATACTTACCCGCACCCCGCGACCGAATCCGAAATGTTGATCGATGATGTGCAGAACGGAAAACATTTATACGAAAATGTTTTCCGGGAAATTGACCAAGTGCAAAAAAACGAGGCACAACTTTTCAAGACCCGGAGCGAATCGCAGCATGAATTTGGTGAAAGCATCCCGTTTTTGTTCCTTTTTTCGGGCGTCGGTTCGGTGGTTTTGTTGGCATTTGCGTTTTTTCAGGCCAAAGAAGAACTACGTTTTCACCTCGAAACCCAAAAAATACTGCAACAAAAAGTGGACGAATTGAATAAAAGCAATGCCGAACTCGAACGTTTTGCCTTCATCGCCTCGCACAATTTGCAGGAACCGCTCCGAAAAACGCAGACTTTCATTTCAAAAATTTTGGACAAAAACCTGCCGCCCGACGAAGCCCGCCCGCTGCTCCAAAAATCACAACGAACCGTTTCAAAATTGCAGGATTTACTGGACAACCTCCATTTTTACACCTCGCTGCTTTCCAATAATTTCGAACGGTTGCCAGTCGATCTCAACAAATGTTTGGCGGAAGCAAAACAGGAATTCAGTGCTGAAATTGAAAAATCGGGTTGTCATTTTCGCGTCGAAAAATTGCCCGAAGTTTTAGGTGTGCCGTCGCAGATTGAAATGGTTTTTCAACAGTTGATTTCAAATTCGCTCAAATTCCACAAGCCGGGCGAAAAACCAGAAATCGAAGTTTCTGCCCGTTTTTCCAAGCCCGAAAAAATGTGGGTCATCACTTTTTCTGACCACGGGATTGGGTTCGACGGGCAATTTAAGGACAAAGTTTTTGAGGTTTTTTCGAGCCTGCACCCCGCCGACGAATTTCCCGGAACGGGCATCGGCCTGACGATTTGCCAACGGATTATGACGCAGCATAACGGCTATATTCGGGCGCAATCTGTTGAGAATCAGGGGGCCACGTTTGAATTGGGTTTTCCGAAGCCAACAATTTAGGCGGCTCCGCATTTTTCAATTTTGGCTCCGGGGCTTCCGTTTTTTCCACGACCCATTCCAAAAAACCAATCAATCCGCTTTTGGCTTTTGGCACGGCGTGGGTCGCCAAAGTTTTGGCCACGACCGGCACCAGCACCCGCAGCCCCACCAAATATGGGTTGGTAATCAACCTTTTTGAAAGCAAGTTCAGGCCTGCGTCCAGACCCAAATTCACCACATTTGAACCCGTCAATTTGACATTGGTGGCGGGAAAAAGCAGGTTTTTGACGATGCCGCCGACCTTTCCGAACGGGCTGACGTCCGATTTTATGTCCTTCAAATCCTGCCGGATCAGGTATTCGGATTGCATCAATTCGAGTTCCAACGCCCGCTTTTCGGCTTGCAGGTCGTCGGCGTAGTTTTTATTTTTCATTGTCGTCGAAATATTTGGAGATGATTTGATTCGAGATTTTGTCCCGGACGAGGTGTTTTTTGTTGGTGTAAAAAATCAAAAACACCAGCAAGAAAATCGCGCCGACGAGCCCAAAACCCATCGCGTGGCTTTCAAAAATGCTGCTAAAATAAAAACCCAAACCCACCGCCAAAAACCCGACGGTAAAAACGCCAAACAAACCCAGCACCAAATACACCACGCCTTCCGACACGACGGAAGCGGATTTTTCGGCGATTTTGAGTTGAAAAAGCCGTTTTTGGGTTTCCAAATACCGGTTCACGTGGGCGAAGAGGTCTTCTACATTATCTTGAAGAGAGTCCATTTTTGGTTTGGTTTGGAGGTCGGAATAAATTCCGACCAATTTATGTAAGTCCTTGAAAATCAAAAATTATGGTGTTGGTCGGAATAAATTCCGACCTCCCAACCAAAAATGAGGCAGGCTGCAAACCATCCTGAGTTCATGGAATACAGCCGCCTCGGTTCATCTGGTTTTTTGGAAAAGGCAAAAAACTACCTTTCCAAAACTTTCTTTCCGACCAGCAAACTGGCCACAAAGAGTATTAAAAATAAAACAAAGAGAAATTTTGCGATCGAAGCCGCACCGGCGGCGAGTCCACCAAAACCAAATATCGCGGCGACAATGGCAATGATGAAAAAGGTGACCGACCATCTAAGCATGATTGATTAAATTTTTGGTGAGGGAAGTAGGATTAGGTCAATTTGAAAAAAATCAGATTTAGATTGTTTTTCATATTGACTGGAAAAATTGGCGTGCCACCCCGTTTTTCCCCAAAAACGTTTTTTGAAGTGTAGATTTTTGGGTAAAAAATTCCCCGTGACGTGATTTTTTGCCCAATCCATCGGATGGTTTTTTGATCGGGACGAGTCGGTGGGAAAAACATTTTTTTTCCTCAATTTGTAGAATTCCTGCCCCACAAAAGGACATAAATTGTTGGGAACGGGTTTTTCCCAATTACCCCAAACTGCTGTGCAATGGTTTTTTATCGCTGCAAAAGCGGTCAATTTTCAATCATACTTTTTAATGCTTCGTCATGAATAATCTTAAAATCAGGGAATTTGACACCATCGGTGAAAAGCAAAACAGTTTGCTGAACCACCTGATTTATGTCAATCACCAGCGGATTGCGGCGTACGAATTGGCCGGCGAAAAGCTGGGCGGAAAAAATGAAATGCTGCGCGACCTTTTTTACCGGATGGCGAAGGACAGCCGGGTTTTTCGGCAGGAATTGGGGCGGGCGGTCATCCAAAATCAAGGGGAAATCGCGAGCCTTTTTATTGAAAAAAATTTGCAACCCGATTTTAGTGCCTTTCAAGGCCAACGGAGCCAAGTGCCGTTGTTGGCTTTTTGCAAAAATTTCGAACGGAATACTTTGCTGCACTACGACGAGGCGATTTTGAAAAACGAGTTGATGGACACGCCGCTGCGAAACCTGATTTTGGCGCAGCGCGAAAAAATTCATCGATATCTCCAAATCGTCGAGAATTTCCTGATTGCCCAAAAAGAAAAAGAGAAGGAAAAAGTCCTCGCATAAAAACCGAAAGCGGTCAAAAAACCAAATGCTTTCGCCCAGCCAAGCAGACTCGGTCGCTTGGCTTTTTTTTCGACACATAGAAAACATAGGCGTTTTTTTTCGACACATTGAAAACATAGGCGTTTTCACATAGAAACATGTAGAATTATGTGTTTCTATGTGAAAACGCCTATGTTTTCTATGTGTCGAAAAAATCAAGATTCGACCGCATCCATGACGGAATGTAGCAAATGTGGCAGCGCAATCGGCTTTTCCACAAAATCGGTCGCGCCTTTTTGGATGGCCTCTTTGCCCAAATAGTTCATCGCACTGATGACGATGATTTTCATTTCCGGGGCGGCGGACAGGAAATTTTGGATGTTTTCCACCCCGTTGCCGTCGGGCAGGTTGTTGTCCAAAATCAGGACATCCGGCGACGAATTGAGGATGGAAAGCATCCCCGATTTGAGGTTTTGTTCGGTAAAAACAATTTCAAAATAGCGGCTCAAAAACCTGCCCAACAGCCGCCCGGTTTCTTCTTCATCCTCGATGATGAGGATGGCTTTATTGATTTTGGTGATTTTTTTGTCCATAAATAGGGAAGGTTTGGGGGTTTGGAAGTTTGGCGACTTCCAAACTCCCAAACTTCCAAACCCCAATTCTCCAATCACTAAAATTTGCGGCCAAGCCCAAAAAGCCTTGTTTGGGCGATAAATACCCACGAGATGGGGAATATTTTCCCCAAATTTTCGGGTTTTGGGCGTGGCACGTGGTTTTTACATTTCTATCAAATCAAATTTTGTAACACAAAACTATTATACAAATGAACTCAGACAGTAAAGTAATTCTCGGCATGGCCGCCGCCGCTTTGGTTGGCGTGGGCATTGGCATGCTCGTTGCCCCTTGCTCCGGCGATGAAACGCGCAGCAATCTGCGCGAAAAAACAAATTCCATTGCAAACCGTCTTTTGACTGCCTTGCGCGACAACGGTCGGAATGTTTCGGACACCTTTTCGGATGTGGCCGACAACGTGAAATCGACTTACAATCAAGCGAAAGGCTACGTAAAATCCGAAGCCAACCACGCCAGGTCAAAAATGGAAGAAGTGGCTTAATTTTTTTAGTTTGCTGGAAAGTTTTCGGAAGGCGCAGTTGCACGAAACTGCGCCTTTTTATTTTTCAACGCAGGATTTTCATGTTTTTGATTTTAACCGGTTGAATGAAAAAATAGCGGCATCCATGTTTTTTTTGCCCAGCGCGAGGTCGCGGATAATTTCCCCGGCGATCTGGCTAAACAAAATCCCGTTCCCACCAAAACCCAATGCAAAAAACGTGCGCGGCCGCTCCGGCACCGACCCAATAAATGGAAGCCCATCGGCAGTTTCGGAAAACGTGCCTGCCCAATTAAAATCCACCGCGAGCGGGGCGAGCGTCGGAAATCTTTTATTAAAATCCTGTGCCAATTGCCGTGTTTTTTGGGTCAGCAATTTGTCGCGTTTGCCGGGGCTGTAAAAATTTTCGTCCCGGCCACCGACCAAAACGCGACGGTCGGGAGTCGTCCGGAAGTACAAATAAGGTCGAGCGGTTTCCCAGATCAAGGCGTCGCGGTACCAGATTTCGGGGACGTCGAACGGCTCGCTGACGAGTGCGTAGGTTGAGTGCAGCCGCGTAAAATTTTCCTTCAAATATTGCTGCGATTCGTAGCCGCAGGCGATGACCAATTGTTTTGCCCGAATGGCTTGGCCGTGGTTTGTTTGCAAAACGACCTCTGTTTTTTCATGCCGGATTTCGGTGATTTCGGTTTTGTCAAAAACCTGCGCGCCCTTTTTCAAAGCATCCTGCAACAACGAATGGGTGAGCGAATAGGCATCGACCTGCGCCCCGTCGTGCGGCGAAAACAAGGCTCCCGGTGATTGAAAATGGGGAAATGCACGGACGACATCGCTTTTTTCCCACCGTTCGAGGCGGATGCCGTGCTTTTTCCGGATGGCAAATTCGAGGTCGATTTCTTCCAAATCTGCTTTTCGACTGGCGACGTAAATCGAAGGTTTTCGTTCAAAACCAGTCGGCAGCGGCAGTTTTTCGCAGATAATTTCCAGTTGGTCGATGGCTTCGATGCAAAGTTGATAACTGCGGGCGGCATTTTTTTCACCGACCGATTTTGCCAATTTGTACATCGGCACGTCGATTTCATATTGCAACAAAGCCGTGCTGGCGCAAGTGCTGCCCATGCCGATGTGCCGCCGGTCGACAACCGCCACATCGAGACCGGCCTGCGCCAAATGCCAAGCCGTCAGCGCGCCCGTGATGCCGCCACCCATCACCAAAAAATCCACTTTCAACGGGTGGCGCAGCGCGGGATATTCGCAGAGAAAACCATTTTTTAAAAGCCAAAATGGGTAGGCTGTGTGGAGGTTCATGGTAAATTAAATTTTGATTGCAAAAAAGGTACTTTTTGGCATCGCGGCAGTTACACATTTCTGAAAAAAAGTTGCATCATTCACAGATTTGGCCGTTTCGCAGGTTTGGAGGGCGAAATTTATTTCGCCTAAAAATTTTTCAAAACATTGATTATCAATCAATTTGAACAGCCAAAAGTCGAAATAAATTTCGACTTCCAAACCTGGAAATGTGGGAATCATGTAATTCTTCTTTGGAAATGTGTAATGTTTTGGAGCGGCGGCACGGGCACTTTTGTGCCGTTAAAAACAGGTTTACACTATTTTTCAACCAAATAAAAATTACAAAAAATGACCAATCACTCAAACGGCACCGCTTCGATCGGCACTCAAAAAAGTGGCAAAAAACACGACTCGGAGGAAGCCCAAGGCTTGTTCGACTTGTTTGTGGATGAACTGAAAGACATTTATTGGGCGGAAAAAGCACTTACCAAAGCGATCCCAAAAATGATCGAAAATGCGACTTCCGAGGAATTGAAAGAAGCACTCCGCGAGCATCTCGAAGTGACAAAAGAACAAGTGGCCCGGGTGGAAGAGGTCTTTTCAGCCATCGGCGAACCGGCGGAAGCCAAAACCTGCGAAGCGATGGTTGGCCTGATCAAAGAAGCAGAAGGCATCATGCAAGCGTCGAGAAAAGGGGTCGTCCGCGACGCGGGCATCATTTCTGCGGCGCAAAAAGTAGAACATTATGAAATTGCGAGTTACGGCACGCTCTGCGCTTTTGCCCGGAATTTGAATGAATACGACGCCGCCGAACTGCTCGAACAAACGCTGAACGAGGAAAAAGAAGCAGACCAAAGACTCACTGAAATCGCCGAAACGTCCATCAATGCCGAGGCGGTCAGTGGGATGTAAAATGGAGGTCGGAATTTATTCCGACTTTTGGAAATGGTCGGAATAAATTCCGACCTCCTTTAAGTAGCACTCTGCCCAAACCAAGTGAATTCTACCCATCGCAGCGGAGGAGATTTTATCTCTTTCGCTGCTTTTTTTTGCCGTTTTTGGCCAAAAAAGGGGTCAAAATGTGGGAATCTTGCAATTTTTAACGGGAAAAATGTAACGCTCCCCAAAATGGTCGCGCCCAATTTTGCAGTCTTAAAATGGTGAGAAAAGGTCTTTTGCAAGTCCAAGAGTTAGCGTTTCAAACATTTAGAAAAGCCATACTTTCAACATTTTATTTAATAACTACTTTAAAAAAGTAATTAAAAATCTGAAAAATGAAAAAAGTAATTTTAATGTGTTTGATGGTTCAGATGTTTGGATTGGTAAATTTATCCGCCCAAATCACCCGTTCGCAACAGGACAGCATCGCCCGCCGAAATCAATGGGTGCAAGACAGCGTCAACCGAAGGAACGCTTGGATTCAGGACAGCATCCGGCAGCGGGACATAAAAATGCAAGGCAACAAAGTGAACCCGCCGAACACCACCATTCAGCCCGATTTGAAAATGCAAAAAGACAACCCGATGCCCACCGACGACCGGATGCAACGGGACGACCGGAGGGTGGTGAACGACACAATCCCGCCGAAACAAACCAACATCGGGATGGACAACAAGGCAACCGATAACAAAATCGTCGGCCAAAAACCTGCGGTGGGGATGCCAAATTTGACCAGTTGGCCAGCAGCGTCCCGGGCGGCGGTGGAAGAAACCATCAGCAAATACGGTCAGCCGGACAGGATTTCGGAGGACGAAATGGCTTGGATGAACAAAGGCGTTTGGAAAAAAATCTGCATCACCAAAAGGGAAACGAAGCACAGTTTCCCGGTCGAGCACACGGATATGATGGAATCTACCATCAATTACAAAGTTCCGCCCGGCAAAATGGACGACCTCGGCCAGTTCGATGGCAGCATCACTTTCGACCGCACGCAGGGCACAATGTCAGCGCGTTGCGATAAGGAAGCGAACAATATTTTAGCATTGAATTTGGCGCACGAAATCGTCACCGGGAAATTGACGGTGCGGCAGGCGCGCGTCGCTTTTGCCAACATCGCGAAGGAAAAAATGAACGGCGGCAATCCCAATTACATGCAAAAACTGCTTTTCACGCCCGCTTCCCAAAATACAGCTGACCCAGACACCAGTACTGCGGCCACCATGTCAAAAGGCGAGCAAATGAAAAGCAGTGCAAAAAAAGAAAGCACACAATAAACACTTTGGCGGCATTCAAAATGGGGGAGTATAGATTTTCTATACTTCATCATCAGCCTTGGCAGCGAGGAGGTAATTTACCACTTTCGCTGCTTTTTTATTTTAAAATAAAAATACTGATTTTGTTTTTTTAATTTTTAAAAGAATTTCAAAGTGAAAATCTAAAATTTATTCTTTTCTAAATGTGGGAATCATGTAAAATTTCAATAGAAACATGTAACGCTTTCAAAACGCGGCCTGCCCATTTTTGCACAGTGAAAATCATTTCACGGTTGCACCTGCCAATTGCAGGGATTTTAAATTTTCAAATTATGAATACCACCACAGTCAAAGGAGATTGGAACCAATTTAAAGGCAAACTCAAAAAGAAGTTTGCGGAATTGACCGACGACGATTTGATGTACGAAGAAGGACAAAAAGATGAAATGCTCGGAAAAATCCAGAAAAAAGTGGGCAAGTCAAAAGATGAATTCAACAAACTCGTGGCGTCGCTGTGAGTTTTTAAAGTGAAGTTTTATGGAGGTCGGAATAAATTCCGACCTCCAATTTTTCAAAAACCTAAAAAATAAATCAATGGGCAATCTACTTTACACCGTCGCTGTGATCTTGATTATCTTGTGGGCAATTGGGTTTTTTGCGTACAGTGCCGGTTCAATTATCCATATTTTGCTGGTGATCGCGGCAATTTCAATCATTTTGAACGTGATCAAAAGGAACGACCCGACTTAATTAAACATCCATTTCATTTATGAATATCAACTCCATTTCACCTTTTTGGAAAATAGTGATCGCCATCCTCATTTGCGAGGCGACCGGAATTGTCAGCGGATTGATTTCGCAGGCAGACATGAATCCATGGTTCGACACATTGAACAAGCCAAGTTGGAACCCGCCGGGTGCTGTTTTTGCCCCGGTTTGGACGACTTTGTACCTTTTGATGGGGATTTCGCTGGGTCTGGTTTGGAAAAGCAGCGCGCCAGAACCCGAGAAAAAGGCAGCGGAATACCTTTTTGCCGCTCAACTGTTCCTGAATTTTTGGTGGTCAATCGTTTTTTTCAAATTCCATTCGCTTGGCGGCGCGTTTTTGATCATTGTTTTAATGATCATCACCATCATTTGGACCATTTTCAAATTTGCGCCTATTTCGCGCGCGGCGTCGTGGCTGCTCGTTCCGTACATTTCTTGGGTTTGTTTTGCCTCTATTTTGAACTACACGATTTGGTCGCTCAATTAAAAAACCCGCATTTCTTCAAAAAACGGCGTCCGTTTTTCCTCCACACAATGCGCGGCGTACAAATACATTGCGGCACTCCAAGTTTGCCAATCTTGCCCCATCGGCAGGCCAGTTTGGGCTTTTATCCATTCGTTGAAGCCGAAATCGAGGTTTTCTTTTTTTGAAATTTTTATCAAACGGGTGAGCGCGAGGAGTTTTTCTTCGGCCAAATCAAACCGTTTTGCAGCCACCAAAGCCGCGACATAAAATCCGCAGATAAATGGCCAAATCCCGCCGTTGTGGTAATCGCCCGGGTTGTTAAAAATCGCGTGGCGCGGGTACCAATCCGGGTCGCTTGGATTGGTGAACGGGAAAAAATTGGGCGGCAGGTCGGCGGCGAGTTCGCCGCGTTTTTTCATTTCCTTGCATTCGGCCTCAATCCAAGTGACCATTTCGTCGGCGCGCTGCGGCGAGGCGATGCCGGAAAGAATCGCCAAACTGTTGCCGAGCAAATCAAACCGCTCGCTGCTCAAAACTTTGTACGACCACAAAGCATAATATGGCTTGTTTTTTACCACCAAACCTTCGTGGACGTGGCGGTGCATCACGTCGCTGGTGATGATAAAACGGCTCATTTCGTGGTGCAGTTTTTCGGCGCGTTCGTGCTGCCCGAGCAATCGTAAATAACTGTAAGCCAAGGTGTTGACAAACAAACCGTAGCCCAAAACCCACTGCTCGTCGCGCCAATCGCTGGTCGGTTGCTGCGCCACCATGCACCTGTCCGAGGGGCATTGGTACTCCATCCAAACGAGGGATTTTTCGACGGCTTCTTTTAAAAAATCCGGTTCACCCGAAATTTTTCGAAAAATGGCCGTCGCCAGCAAAAACAACGGCGTCGAATCGCTCGACCCCCGGTCGTCCTCGTCGTGCACCAACGACGGGATGTGGCCGTGCCGGGATTGGTTTTTGGCCAGCGTTTCCAAAACTTTCCGGATGCTGTCGACCAGTTTTTGATTTCCGGAAACGGCAATCCCCAAAAAAGAAATCAACAAATCGCGGGTGTACGGCTCGGGATATCCCCAGGCGGCGGTGCGCGGAAGCCCTTCGAACGGGCCGCGTTCGTTGTGGAGCAGGACTTCGAGGGCGGCTTTTTTGGCGGATTCAATTTCCTGTCTGTCTGTGGTTTGCATAATTTAATTTTAAAATGTCTGAATCAGGATTTTCAGAATTTTAGAATTTTCAAAAATGTGCTAATTTTGAAAATTCTAAAATTCTGAAAATCCTGATTCAGACATTTTATTTGATTCCCAATTTGTCTTGCATGATTTCCACAAACCGTTTTGCGACCACGCGGTAGTCAAAATTTTCCACCACCCGTTCGCGGCCTGCTTTGCCCATTTTTTCACGGAGTGCCGCGTCTTTCATCAAAATCAGTAAATATTTGGCGATATCCTGCACGTCCGCCCGGTAGTCCACCGTCCGCGGCTCGTCAAAAATGACTTTAAAATTTTCCTCAAAACCAGATTCCACGCCCAAAACGACGTGGTTCACCACGATTTTTTGCGCGACCTCGGCCAGCAAGGCCGTTTTTTCATGTACCAAAGTATCCAACATGCCCATCGCGCGCACGCTGACGACCGGTTTTTCGCACGCCCCGGCCTCGACCTGCGGCATCCCAAAACCTTCCAGCCGCGACGGTGCTGCATAAATATCGCAGGCGGCAATCAAAAAAGGCATGAAATCGCGCGAAATCTTGTTCGTGGCGTAAGTCACTTTTTTTTCGATGCCGAGTTGGGCGGCCAATTCGAGGTCGAGCATATTTTGGATGTTGGTGCGCGGCTGCGGCCAGACTTTGCAGACATATTTCCAGTCGGGTGCCTGCGTGTCGATAATCGCGAGTGCCTGCATCACTTCCTGCGCACCTTTCGAGGCCGCGTCGCCGCCGACGGTCAAAATCATGATTTGGTCGGGCGAAATGCCGAGCGATTCGCGCACGGCCACAATTTTGGGGTCGGATTTTTCGAGCGGGACGAACGCATCGGTGTCGCAGCCGACGGGCAAAACCTCGATTTTGTCGCCGTTGATGCCGTCGCGGACGTACATTTCTTTGACCCAGTGCGAGGTGACCAAAATCAAGGGCAGCGCGTTCAAAACCTCCTGATAATTTGCAATGTATCCATCGGCCACGAGCCACGGCACGGGCTGCACGCCGAACCGCTGCGGGTGCAAAACCAAATGCGGCGTGTGCCCCCAATATCCCACGCCAACCACGACATCGGGCTGAAACCATTGATAATACCACTCTTTTTCCTGCGCCGATTCCCAGTGAACGGCGTGTGCATCGACGCCCAATTCGAGCAGACCTCGATAAAGCAAATCGCCCTGCGTCGCAAGTCCGCCGGGCGAGGGTGGGTAATCGTATAAAACTAAAACTTTCATTTTTGAAAAAATTTACGACCGGTCTTCCTCCAAGTCGTTGTGGCCGTCGCCGCCCAGGCTGTAATAATTGTTCTCTTCGTCCTCGCTGCCGACGATTTCCAATTGGTCGTCCAATTCCGAGCCGGGGATGTCCAAATCACCCGAAACATCGTCCTCAAAATCTTTGACGTTCGCGTTTTCCGGCTTGATATTTTGAAGTGGGGCAGTTTTGGAAATGTCGTCCAATTCGAGGCCGTCCACTTTTTGGCCGTGATTGTAAATGTCCTCGCTGGCCGGGTAAATCGGGTAGCCGGGGAGTTCTTCTTGCTTTTTATCGCCCGTTTTTGGGGTCGATGGATTCTTATTTTTCATATCGAGTCATTTAATTTTTGCTCTATTTCTTTGATTACTGTGGTGTCTTTTTTGATGGTTTGGCGAAGCAAACCGAACAAACTCATGTAAACATTCGCTATCCAAACCAACGAAAACCCAGCAACGATGTAGCCGCGCCAATCCGGCAACAGTAATTTAAACTCGGTTAAAAACAAAAAAACCAACGTTACATAATGGCTAAAACAATATTCGCAGGTAAAAATGTAAAAAAATTTTCTTTTCAACAAAATTTTGGAATCGTTGCTTTGCCGCGTGCAGTACTCTTTGATTTCCCTAAATATTTCTTCGTGCGTCACCGTCCAAGCGATGCAGGCAATTGGTATTGCCAACACAAAAAGCCAAAGAATTTGCACAGGCCAAGACATTTTGAAGTTGTAAAAATTAATTACGAATTTTCGGTGCCCACAGTTTTATCGAGCCAACGGATGGCATCCTCCGGGTTTGAAAATTGCCAAAATGCCTCGGCCAACGGGGTCGCCCGGGCTTCCCAACTGTCTTTCGAAAAACCATACGTTTCGGTGATGATGTTGAATTTTTCTTTCCAAATAGGTTCGGTCAGCGTGCCGCAAATCGTGGCATTTTCGATTGGTTTTGGCAGGTATTTTTTGTTCCCGTCTTCGTAGGCAAAAATCCAAAGTTCGTCGGCGGCTATTTTTCCGGCGTGCCAAAGCGAAATCACGGCCTTGCCAATTTCCTCGTGCCGACGGTGGCGGGTGTATTCCCCGGCGGGCGAATGTGAAATGACGAGGTCAAAATGTTGCTTCGGCAACAAATCTAAAATGGCCTTTTCCACCGCTTTTTTTCCCAAAGGTTTTTGGGTTGGGCCGTCGTCGAGGTCGGCCATTTTGCCTTTTGCTTTCAATATTTTTAAAACTTTCAAAAACTTCGGCGCACGGTCGGCGTCGTTTCCCCGGCAAAGACTGGCGACAAAACACGTCCATTCCGGGTGGCTCAAAATGGTGCCGCCCGCCCACAAAGTTTCGTCGTCGGGGTGCGCCACGATGACGGCCACGGATTTTGGGAGTTCTTTTTTCATTTTTTATGGAGGTCGAAATTTATTTCGACCATTTTACAAGTCTTTGAAAATCAAAAATTTACGACGTTGGATCGAAATAAATTTCGACCTCCAATTAACCTTAAAACTTTTCCACCGTCAATCTCGCCATCAAATAACTGATGGTCGACTCCGCGCCTTGGTTCAAATTCACGTTTTTTTCCTCCAAACCATCGTAGCAACCGCCCGTGCAGGGATTGTAAATGATTTGGTTCAAGTGGTTGTTTCCCAAAAACCAATCGAACGCGGTGGCCATTTTCCGACCATAATTTTCGGCTGGAAATACTTTGTCAAATTTGTAAATCGCCAAAATCGTGTACGCCACATCAATCGGTTGCTCGCCGCCGAGCGTCGCCGGAACGGCTTCGTGGCCTTTGTGCAGCCAAGTTTTATTGGAAATCACCCTGATTTTGCCGTCGGAAAAAGTGAGCGAGAGCAGAAAATCGAACGCCGTTTTTGCGATTTCTTTGTACGCTTGGTCGCCCGTTTCGAAAAAAGCGAGCAACATGGCCTCCGGCAAAACACTGTTTCCGTACGTCAAATAACTTTCGAACCACTGCCAATTTGGCTCCGATTCGTGGCGGAACATCGCGGCCAAACGGTCGGCCAACACCTTGATTTTGGCAGAAACCCGCGGCGATTTTTTCCGCAAATTATAAAAATAAAGGCCTTTTATGGCAAAAGCCATCGCGCGCGGCGAGTCCATCGCTTCGATGTTTGGCAGGGCGCGTTCCATCACTTTTTCGGCGGTCGACACCAAATTCGAGGGCAAAAACCGGCTTTTTGAAATTAAAAAACCGAGTGCCCAAATCGCGCGGCCGTTCGAATCAGAAAGGTTTGTTTCGTTGTTTTGGGCCGTAAATTTTTTGTCAGCGTCCACATAATTCAAAAAATCGCCGCCCGGCTGCTGGCAAAATTTGATAAAATCGAGATAGGTCTGAATGTGTTTGAGATTGGTTTTGTCCCCAGTCATTTCAAAATGCATACAAATTGCAATCAAAGCGCGCGCGTTGTCGTCCAAAGTGTAGCCCGATTCGAGGTCGGGTTGATTGATTTTTGAAAATTGAATCATGCCAAAATCGGTGGTCATCTTTTTCAAATGCCCCAAACTGATGGGCGGCAGGCGGTATTCCAATGAAATTTTCTCGGTTTTGTAAAGTGCCTGGTGCGTCACGGGTTTTGAGTTGGAGGCAAGCGCGTCCCAATTATTGGTCTGTCCGGCCACTTTTTGGAGCAATTTGGCGTGGGCGATGGCCGAATTTTCCCACGCGGTGGGCACCATTTGTTGCAAAGTGGTCGCGCTGAAAGCCATCCGCAAATCGTCGTCGCCAATCAAACGGCACACGCCTTCGGCCAACTGCGCGGAATTTTGGAAGTCAAAAATAATCCCCGTGTCCTCGCGCAAGACTTCGCGGGCGTGCGGTATCGGCGTCGAAATAATCGGGCATCCGCAGCTCATGGCGTACGAAAATGTGCCGGAAACCGCCTGATTTGGGTCTTTTGAGGTAAAAAGATACACGTCCGTCAACTGCAAATACTCCAACAAATCCTGCAAGGGCAGGTAACGGTTGATAAATTTCACGTGGTTTTGGAGCGAAAAATCGGCCACTTTTTCTTCCAAAAGTTGCCGGTATTTTTCGCCTTCGACGGCCACGATGCCCGGGTGCGTTTTTCCGATGACCAAAAAAATGGCCTCCGGATTTTTTTCAACGATCGCGGGCATCGAATTTAAAGTGGTCTCGATGCCTTTTCCAGGGCCGAGCAGGCCAAAAGTGGACAACACTTTGCGGCCAACCAAGCCATATTTTTCTTTCAAAAAATCGCGGTTCAAATGCGGGACGAGGTGCGTGCCGTGCGGGATGACCTCGATTTTTTGCGCCGAAATGCCGTAATCCTCGTTCAAAATCTGCGCAGCGTGCCGCGTCATCACGACCACGGACTCGCAAACGGCAGCGATATTTCGGACATTTGCCCGCAAAAGTTCGTGCGGTTTTGGCAAAACGGTATGAAAAACGAGGACGACAGGTTTGGTCACGGTGTACAAAAATTGGAGAAAAGCGTCTTTTCCGGCGGGTTCAAAAAACCCAAATTCGTGCTGCACCACGACGAGATTGATGTTTTTGTCCATATTTATGGCGTGGGTCAACTCGGTGTATTTTTTCGAGTTGGTGGTGTCGAGGGTAAATTTGACTTCTTCTGGGTAAGTATGATTTGATTTTCCTGATTCGAGGGCGCAAACTTTGAGGGAAAACGAGTTGCGAAATTTGTTGTGCATGGCCTTCATCAAGTCCTGCGAATACGTTGCGATGCCACATTCCCGCGGCGGATAGGATGTGATGAACAAAATTTCGGGCAATTGAACGGCCGGTTTTTGCACGCCGACCGCCGTTTGGTGGATGGCTTTTTCAAACGATGTGGTGAGGACATCTTCTTGAATGTCAAACAAAAATTCATTTTTCATCATAATCGACTTTTGGCATTAAGAATTTATAAAAAATAAAAAATAATTTCCAAAATAATTTTTTGGAAATTTTAGAAAAATTAGAAATTTATGACTTTATTTTTTTGATTCAACAGAATAGGTAGGGAACGGCATTGATTGTTCGTCCGCTCTGACAGATAAATTCTTGTGCCAGCCATATTTTTGGGGATTTTGGGTAAAAGCGGGTAATTTTTTTCACGGAAAATGGGGTTGAGTAGAAAGTTTATAGTTCAGAAGGCAATTCTTTTTGGGCAGCAGATTGGCCGACCGAGATTTTGCGAATGTCCTAGTAAAATCAAAATCACGGCTCATTTGTCGTGTTTAATGCCACCCAAACCAATGCACTTTCCTTGAAAAAGTTACTTTGTTTTTTACACCAAACAGTTTCTAAAAATTTATTTTATGCCGACGATTTCCACCAAACAAAAAATAATCGACGCTGCCGTCCAATGCTTCAATCGGGAAGGAATCGCCAACATTCGTTTGCAGCAAATTGCGGACGAGGCGTCGGTCGCGCTGGGAAATTTGACTTACCATTATCGGAACAAAGAGGCGATTGTCCAGGATATTTGGGAGCAATTGGTCAAAAAACAAAAGGATTTGCTTGCCGAATTCAGGATTTTGCCGCTGTTCGAAGACATCGAAAGGTTGATGGTCAGGACTTTTGAACTGCAACAAACTTATCGTTTTTTTTACATCGACACGTTGGAAGTGATGCGCGCCTACCCGGAAATCCAAGCCGCGCACCAACAACACATCGAATGGCAAGTGCTGCAAGTCGAGTTCGCAATCCGGTTCAATCAGTCGCGCGGCGCGTTCATTTTGGAGCAGTGGGACGGCCAATTTGTTTGCCTCGCCCGGCAATTTTGGTTGCTCACCGACCTTTGGATGTACCGACAAAGTGTTCAAAACTTGAAAACAGATGATTTTCCAGATTTCAAAAAAATGCTCTGGGCTCTGTTCCGGCCATTTTTTACGGACAGCGGGGCGGCAGAATTTCGACAATTGAACGAGATCTTAGAAAAAATTTTCTAATTTTGTGGCTCGCAACTTTTCAAAAAAATTACTGCGATGAAGCCTGTTTTTAAAATTTCGCCAGATTTATTGGATGGATTGAGCATCCTGTTTTCTACCGAAAAATTGGGGCTTGAATCTGACATGGATTTTTGCCACGACGATTTTTGGTTGGGCGACGCTGCCGTGATAGAATTGTTGCAACCCCGAAAAGGCACTTGGGAAATCAGTTTGTTGTTCGTCCACCACCGGACACCGCTGAAATTTTTGAGCCGCCGCATCACCAGCCACAGCAGCCCAAAACGCGCTCTGGCGATGGCTGTTTTTATGCGCCGGCAAGCGGCCAAAGACCAGAGAGGTACTTTGACCTTAAATATTAATGATTTACACCTATCCATGAACTGACCGAATTATTTTAAAAATGACTATTTCTACCAAACAAAAAATCCTGAACGCAGCCATTCAGTTGTTCAACAAAGAAGGCGTGGCGAACGTCCGCCTCCAACAAATCGCCGATGGCGTGGGCATCAGCGTCGGCAATTTGGCCTATCATTTTAAAAACAAAGAGGCCATCGTCACCACGATTTACGAAGAACTTTTCAATGAATTTTCGCAGATTTTGTACGGCTTTTTGAACGAGGCCAGCCCGATGGATTTCGACGAGCAATTGGACGAGTACCACCAGTTTTTCTCGAAATACAGGTTTTTCATGAAAGACCTTTTCGAAATTGACCGTTCGTACCCAGAAATCATGCAACGGTGGCGTCAATTTGACGGCAATATGCTCTTGCACATCCAGAGAAGGATTGATTCCAAAGTTTCCCGGGGCGTGCTCCGCCCAGAATCTGAACTTGGGTTGTACAATACGGTCGCCAATAATATTTGGATGACGATTGTTTTTTGGATGCCCCAGCAAATGCTGAAAGGCCAATTGTTCAATTCACTGAATTTCAAACAAGCGGTTTGGGCGCATTTGAAACCGTATTTCACGCCAAACGGACTGGATGAATTTAAATCAAAATTGCAGCCTGCCGTCCAACAAGTCGCAGTGCCACAATTCGAAGCGGCCTGAATTTGACACTTTTTTCGTTCAGTTTTCCCTGTTTTTCACTCGTTGCATCCTCAATGCCCAATTGCCCATTTTTCATTTTATACCCTAAAAAAGTAAGTTTAGAAAATATTTACTAAAAAATTAGAAAATATTTTCTAATCATTGGTCAAGTAATTATCTTTGGCGCATTGTTTTGTTATGCAGGACAATGTGTTTAAAAAAAATGCTTAACCAAATGATTATTCCTTATGGCAAATGTACTCTGGCTTCAAGGAGGCGCATGCAGTGGCAACACGATGTCGTTTCTGGACGCCGAAGAACCTACCGTCGTGGAATTGGTGACCGATTTTGGCATCAACATTCTGTGGCATCCGTCCATCGGACTTGAAATTGGGCACCAGGTTTCCAACCTGCTCAATGACATCATCAAAGGGAAAGTACAAATGGACATTTTGGTGTTCGAAGGCACCATTGTTCAAGGGCCAAACGGCAGCGGCACGATGAATTATTTTGCCGAACGCCCCATGCAAGATTGGGTGCGCGACCTTTCAAAAGTGGCCAGTTATGTCGTGGCCATCGGCGATTGCGCGACTTGGGGAGGCATCCCCGCCGTGCCGCCGAACCCCAGCGAGAGCACGGGCATGCAATTTCACAAAGACAAAAAAGGTGGTTTCCTCGGCGCAAATTTTGTGTCGAAAGGCGGCCTGCCCGTCATCAACATCCCCGGCTGCCCGGCGCACCCGGACTGGATTACGCAGATTTTGGTGGCCATATCGACCGGGCGGATCAAAGATGTTTTGGTGGATGATTATCATCGGCCAAAAACTTTTTTCACCGATTTTGTCCAAACCGGCTGCCCGAACGTGGTCAGTTTCAACCAAAAAATAGACGGCGGTTTTGGCAAACGCGGTGGCTGTTTGTTTTACGAAGTCGGTTGCCGCGGGCCGATGACGCACGCAAGTTGCAACCGCATTTTGTGGAACCGGCAATCGAGCAAAACGCGCACGAACCACCCGTGCCTCGGCTGCACGGAACCCGGTTTTCCGCACCACGATTTGGTAAAAGGCAGTGTGTTCAAATCGATGAAATACCTCGGTTTTATACCGAAAGAAGTGCCTTCGGGCGTGTCTCGGCTCGGTTACATCGCCCGCGCCGGTGTCGAAAAAGTGCTGACGCCGCTCGAAGGGGTGTTTATTGACCAGCCTCAATTTAAGCACTCCAAATAATAGATATTGGTTGATTGGTTATTGGTTGATATGGCTTTAAAACATTGATTTTCAATGGTTTGAAGCCAAATTTTTAGGTTGTTTAATTTTTTAAAACTCCAACTGCCACCATCCAAATTTAAATCAAATGCGAAGTTTGAATCAGAATTCACTAGATTTTAGAATTTTTGAAATGTGCAAATTCTGTAAATTCTAAAATCCAGCAAATTCTGATTCAGACTTTAATTTAAACTTCAATTCAAATGGCTACTGTAAAAGAACTCAATATTTCCCCGGTCGGCCGCGTCGAGGGCGACCTCGATGTCAGAGTTTATATTGAAAATGGGGTGGTCACGCGGGCACACACCCAAGCCGCGATGTTTCGTGGTTTTGAAAAAATCATGCAAGGGAAAGACCCGCAATCTGGGCTGATTGTCACGCCTCGGATTTGCGGAATTTGCGGCGGTTCGCATTTGTATTGCGCGTCGTCGGCTTTGGACACGGCTTGGAAAACGACTTTGCCGCCAAATGCTTTGTTGCTGCGCGCTGTCGGGCAGGCAACAGAGACTTTGCAATCCATTCCCCGCTGGTTTTACGCCATTTTTGCGACCGACATGGCGAATAAAAAATTTGCCAACAAGCCTTTATACGCCGAAGTCGTGCGGCGTTTTGCGGCTTACGCAGGTACTTCTTTTCAAAAAGGCGTGACCGCGTCGGGTCGTCCGGTCGAAGTTTACGCACTTTTTGGCGGGCAGTGGCCGCACTCTTCGTACATGATTCCGGGCGGCGTGATGTGCGCCCCGACACTCAAAGACATCACCCGCGCGCACGCCATCATGAATTTTTTCAGAAATGAATGGCTCGAATCAATTTGGCTCGGCTGCTCCATCGAACGATATATGCGCATCAAATCTTGGGACGATTTGATGGCGTGGGTCGAGGAAAATGACAGCCAACGGAACAGCGACCTCGGTCTTTTGCTCCGCGCCGGGCTCGAATTTGGTTTGGACAAATTCGGCCAAGGCGTCGGCAGGTTCATGGCTTACGGCACGTATTTGCACAAAGACATGTACAACAAACCGACCGTCGAAGGCCGGAACAAAGCCTTGATTTGCCCGTCCGGTTTTTACGATGGTGAAAATTGGCAGGCGTTTGACCACCTGAAAATCAGGGAACACGTGAAACATTCTTTTTATGCCGACGTGCCCGCCGAGCATCCGTGGAAAGAAGATTTTCCCGTTCCGGTGGCCTCGCGTTCTTTGGCCGAGACGGATGTCAAAGGAAAATACAGTTGGGCAAAAGCACCGCGATACGATGGTTTTGCTGCCGAAACTGGGCCGCTGGCGCGCGTAGTTGTCAATGCCAGCCCGCTCAATTTGAGCCACCAAATCCAAGACCCGCTGTTCGGCGACATCATCAAAAAACGTGGGCCGAGCGTTTTGGCCAGGGTACTCAGTCGGATGCACGAAGCACCGCGGATGTTCGAATTTGTCAATCAATGGCTTGGACAAATTGACCTCGACGGCGAATTTTACATCAAACCGGAGGAAAAAGACGGTATTGGTTTTGGCGCGACCGAGGCTGCTCGCGGTGCGTTGGCGCACTGGATTGAAATCAAGGACGGGGTCATAAAAAATTATCAAGTGGTTGCGCCGACGACTTTCAACGTCGGCCCGCAGGACGAAGCGGGCAACAGCGGCCCCATCGAAACAGCACTCACCGGCATCGAAATCGAAGACCCGAACGACCCAGTGGAAGTCGGAATGGTCGCTCGGTCGTTCGATTCTTGCCTGGTTTGCACAGTTCACGCGCACGACGCGCGGACGGGGCAAGAGTTGTCGAGGTTCAAATTGTAAGTTTTAGTTTTTGGAAAAATGATGTCCGCCCGCAATTTTGATGAAAAAATTGTGGGCGTTTTTTTAAGAAATCCCTTTTAAAAACATGAAAAAAACGGCCATCCTCGGTTTCGGAAACCCCGTCCGCAGCGACGACGGGGTCGGCTGTTTGGTCTTGGACGAATTGAAAATCAAACTCGCCGAAATCGCTCCCGCCGTCAGTTTGATGGACATGGGCACCTCGGCTTTCGAGGTTTTGTTCCAATTGAAAGGCAAGGAACGCATCATTTTTGTGGATGCCGTCGTGAACACCGGCGAGCCGGACGGGACACTTTATTTGCTGCCCGCTGCCGAAATTTCCGCTTCCATCCAAGATGACCCGATGGTTTTTTTGCATGGTTTGAAATGGAATCAAGCACTTTCGTATGCCAAAAAAATTTTGGGCGACGAATATCCCGACGACATTTCTGTCTATTTGATTGCCGTGACGAACACCCGTTTGGACATCGGAATCAGCGAACCGGTGCGGCAGGCGGGTTTCAAAGTGCGCGATTTGATTTTGGAAAAATTAGATGAACCGAAGCGGCTTTTGGCGGGGACGTCCACCGCGGTGGAATCCGTGGGAATCAATTGAAAATCAAACAATTGCCGTTGTTGGCGTCCTCGCCAACAACGGTTTTTTCATAAAAAATGGTAAAACTCCGCACCCAACACCTCTGGATTTCTGGCGACCTCGCCGCCGCCGCTTTTGCAGATGCGGTGCAGGTTTACGTCGTTTATTATCCAAAACATCGGTCGCTTTTGCTCGCGCCGAAGGACGACGAAATTTTCCCGACCATCCACAAACCCGCGCTCCGAATGCTCAAAAACCGAAATTTGGAAGGCGATAAAACCCTTTCCCTGCAAGAAATCATCATCGACAACGACCTCGACGACTCCGACCGCGAACTGCCATTTATGCACCAACCGGGCGTGCGGATGTTGCATGTTACTTTGTAAATGGGATATTGGGATATTGGGATATTGAGATATTGGGGATATTGGGATATTGAGATATTGGGATATTATCAGGTGAGTTCGACGTTGTCTTTTAATTTTTTGATATAAATGTTTAGTTTATGGTGCAAGGTTTGAAGTTTCTCAATAAAAATTTCAAACTCCGCTGGCGGCAATAATCCCCTGTTTCTTGCTTTGGTTGCCCAATTTTTTGTTTCCAAAAGCGACCCGCGACTAAAATAACAAAATTGCTTTCTGTCCTTAAAAAAATACCGTCCATAGCCTTCTGCAATGTTTGCAGAAATTGAATCTGCCGCCCGAACAAATTGCGAACCGACCGTTTTTTTAGGAAAATATTCCCAAGTATCAACGATTAACCAAGCAGTTTCTCCAATTTCTAATCCCAATTGATAAATTTCTAAATCTTCCAACCGAAGGATTTCCATAATTGTATGTTTAGTTTGATGATAAAAAAAAGCAAAAATATCCCAATATCCCAATATCCCAATATCCCAATATCCCAATATCCCAATATCATGTTGAAAATTTTCACGACAAACGACCTCCTCCCCCAAATCCAAGGTTTCATCGAAACCGAGCCGCGGCTGAACGAATTGGTTGCCGTGGCCGACTTTTTGGAGCAAAAACCCGAGCCAACGGCCTTTCACACTGTCGTTCGCAAAAAAAATGGCATCACCCAGCCAGCCGATTGGTACAATGTTTTGCCGCCGTATTTGCTGCCGGAAGAAATTGATTTTAATGCTGAAAACCTGCTCGGCCTCGTGTTTGCAAAATTGGGAAATTATGAAAAAGCATGCATTTATCTGCGCGGCAACCAAGTGTTGTGGAATGATTTTGACATCATCCACTGCCTGCAAAACGGCGTGCCGGTCGACCCAAAACGCCTGACTTCCGATTTTCAAGGTTTTGAAGAATACCGTTTTTGCCACAATTCGGCCATTTTGCACCACTACGCCGCGACGGAAAGCAGTTTTGACGCCGAAAAAACGCGATATTTTTACCTCGAAGCGATGAAAGCATCGCCGAACGGCGAGTTTTACGCGTTCACGGTGCGGCAATTTGCCCTGTTTTTGACCGACCTCGGCGACTTGCAACAGGCCGAAAATTTGCTGCACGATGCCATCAAAACGGCACTTTCCGACGACGCGATTTCTGAATTGAAAGCCGCACTTTGCAGCGTTTGGATGAAAAAATTGGTCGTGCCGTACGACGCTGCGCTGCTGGAAAATTTGAAAAACACACTTTGGGAAGTCCTCAAACATTACCAAAAACAGGGTCGAAAAACCGAGGAAGCCCTCTTGCTTTTGGACGCGGCGCAGGTCGCCAATTATGATGAAAGTTTTGCTGAATCGCTCGGCTACGTCAACCGCGCGGTCGATATTTTTAAAAATGAAAACCTGCCGGAACTCCTCGCGCAGGCCAATTACCGGCGCGGGATTTTGCTTTACACTTGGGCAAAAAAGGACAATCCGCAGTTTTTCAAAGGTGCTTTAGACAGTTTTCAGGCCGCGCTGCAAGTTTTTTCAAGCGACGAAACGCCCGAGGTTTTTGCCGATATCCACCAATATCTCGGCGTGATTTATTCCGAAATCCCCGACGAGGTGAAGAAAAAAAGCATTTGGGCGGGCGTTTCGTCGGCGTCTTTTCAACAGGCTTTGGATTTTTACGACAAAGAATCGCATCCGTACGAATACGCGATGGTCTGCAACAATTACGCGAACGCGCTGACCAAATACCCGTCCGCCGTCCATTCCGACAACCTCGAAAAAGCACTTTTTTACTATTCCGAAGCCCTCGAAATCCGCACCGCGACGGATTGGCCAATCGAACGCGCCGCGACTTTGCTCAATTTTGTCGAGACTTGTTGGAATGTAAATCTTGCTGGAAATGGCTCGAACCGCGCACTTTTTGAACAAATGTTGGAAAAAGCGACCGAGGCAAAACGCTTGACCAACGACCCGGCAATCATCGCCGAAGCCGAAAATCATTTGAACAAATTGGAAGAATTGCGGGTTGCTTTGGCGCAGGAAACCCTTTAATTTTTGTGTTTCAAAAAACCAAACCCCATCGAAAATGGATTTTCAAATCATCATTTCCTTATTGAGTTTAATTGCGTTGGAAGTTGTTTTGGGCATAGACAACGTTGTTTTTATCTCCATTTTGGCCAGTCGTTTGCCGGAAGAACAACAAAAAAGAGCCCGGCGAATCGGGTTGATTTTGGCGGGAGTCCTGCGTTTGGGCTTGTTGCTTTTGATTTCTTTCATTTTAAAACTCGAAACCGACCTTTTCACGGTTTTCAATCAAGGATTTTCGGGAAAAGACCTCGTTTTGTTGGCGGGCGGCCTGTTTTTGATTTTTAAAAGCACGAAAGAAATTTATGAAAAAATGGAAGGCGCAAAAAATGGGAAACCGACGATACCCAAACCTAGCACTTTTCGTCAAGTAATTGTCCAAATTTTAATCATGGACATGGTTTTTTCAATCGATTCCATCATCACGGCCATCGGCATGGTCAAAGAAGTTTGGATAATGTACGTGGCGGTGGTCGTGACGGTCGCCATCATGTTGTGGGCTGCCGAACCCATCAATCATTTTATCAACAAACATCCTGCGTTCAAAATGCTGGCACTTTCTTTTTTGTTGTTGATTGGGTTTTCGTTGATCAGCGAAAGTTTTGGGGTCGAAATTCCGAAAGGTTATATTTACTTTTCGATGGCGTTTTCGTTGTTGGTCGACATCATTCAAATGCGAACCAATAAAAAAACAGATTAAAAATGCACGAAATCTCCCTCGTCCGCACCATTTTCCGAACTTTGGATGACCATTTTTCCCCGGAAGAATTGGATAGGGTAGAGGCCATTGATTTGAAAATCGGGCCGTTGGCCAACGTCGAGCCGATGTTTTTGCAAAATGCCTTCGACGCGGTGGTGCAGGAAGATGAAATCCGTTTTAAAAATGTGGCTTTGAACCTGAACCTCGTGCCGATTTTGGTGCAGTGCCCGGACTGCGGACAGACCTCCGAAATCCAAAATTACCATTTCATCTGCGTCTGCGGAAAACCCTGCGCGAACGTGGTGCAGGGCAACGAACTGGTGATTGAACGGGTGAAAATGCGCGATTGAGCACTCGTTTTTTAACCACAATGGCACAAAGGACACATAGATTTAGTAATCAAAACTATGTGTCCTTTGTGCCTTTGTGGTTAAAAACTACGCCGCACCCTTCCTTTTTTTGATAAAATCCCTGATTTTCGAGGCACTTTCGTAGTCTTCCTCGGCGAGGACTTTTTCCAATAATTCCTCCAACTCCGTTGTGTTGAACACGTCGAGCGACTCCCGGATTTCGCGTTTCGTGGGCGGTTCCCGCAAAATTCCCGCTTCCAAAATGATGTTTTCAAATGAAAAAATAGGCACTTGGCAACGCACCGCGAGCGCAATCGCGTCGGACGTGCGGGCATCCATTTCTAAAATCGAGCCGTCGACAATTTGGATTTTCAGCCTCGAAAAAAAGACGTTTTCCGAAAATTCGTGGATGACCACTTCTTTCAAAATGCCGCCCAAAACCTCGATGACATTTTTCAACAAATCGTGCGTCATCGGCCGCGACGGCTGCATTTGCTCCATCGAAACGGCGATGGATTGGGCTTCCGGCAGCCCGATGATGATGGGAAGGCGCCGCCGCTCGTCCAAATCTTCCAAAATCAGGACATAATTTCCGGGCTGCGATTCGCTCGACGACAGCGCGACGACGGCCAATTCTTTTTTTTCGTTCATGACATTTGGATAAAATGGCACATTTCGGCCAAGTCAGAAAATGGGGCGACCACTTTGCCTTTCCAAAGTAGTTTAAAAATGCCGTTTTGCTCGATTTCGATGGTGTATTCTTTTTCAATTTCCACGACGTGGCCGTCGTCGGCGAGCACCGAAATGCCGAAATCTTTCAGCGCGAGCAACAGCCAATCGTGGGGTGTTTTTGGTGAAATGACGGAAAATTCATCGTTCATATTTCAGAAAAGAAGTTGTTGGCGAGGACGCCAACAACGGCAACTGTTTGATTTTCAAGACTTGCCGCTGTTGGCGTCCTCGCCAACAGAATTTATCCATCGTTCAAAAAAACAGGTTTTCAAACACCACTTTGCACCCAAAACCGATGCAGAGCAAGGACGAAAAAACCGTCAAACCGCGCTGCAAACGCGCATTTTTCGATAGTTTTTGGGAAAAAGGCAGGAAAAAAACGCTCGACGCGAGCAACATCCCCAAAATGGAACCTGCCCCAAAAATCAACAAAAACACGATGCCTTCCCACGGGTTTTTGATTTGGGTCATCACCAAAATTATCAAAGTCCCGCTGCCCGCCAGCCCGTGAATCAGCCCGATTCCGTAGGCCAAACGGTGGTCGTGCGGCATTTCGAGTTGGTGCGCGTGGTCGTGGTTTTTTTTCAATTTCCAAATTTCGCGCAGCCGTTGCAAACCCAAAACCAACAACATCAGCCCGACGCCCGCCTCGAAAAAATGGAACGTTCTTTCGGACACCGCGACCTGCGCCAAAATCATCAAAATGCCAATGGCCAAAATCGTGGACGTGTGCCCCAGCCCCCAAAAAACACCGTCTTTCGCAGCCAAAAAAACCGTTTTCCGACGGCAAACCATGTTGTTCATCGCCAGCAAATGGTCGATTTCGAAGGCGTGGGAAAAACCGACAACGCCCGCAAAAAGCAATGGGAGAAGTGTTTGCATATTTATTATTCGTAAATTGAAGTGTCTGAATCAGAATTTAGAGGATTTTAGAATTTTCAAAATGCGGCAAATTTTGAAAATTCTAAAATCCTCTAAATTCTGATTCAGACATTTAATTCGTAAATCAAAATCCGATGATTTCCAGTGTCCGCGATCGCCAACCGCGTGCCGTCGGTGCAAATCGAAAACGGCCAGTACAGGTTTTTTTCAGTGCCAAAAATGGTCTCCGCGTTTTCGCTGCCGGTGAAAAAATCGGGTTTTCCAATCAATCCGTCCGCCGCCGCGTCGGATTTTTTGGGGACGGAATCGAAGCGCAAAACGCGGCTGTTTCCGGTGTCAGCAACCAAAATTTTCCCCCGAAAAAAGCAAGTGTCGTAGCACCAACTCAACGTGTTTGCCTTCGGAAAAAGGCCAAATTGGTTCTGTCCGTTCGCCTCCAAATCCGTTTGGCCGATGACGAAATCCGCTTTTTTGTGAAAAGCCGTGCGCCAATCCCGCCACAAAAGCACTCGATAATATTGCGTATCGGCCACCGCCATTGTCCCGTCCGCCGCGATTTTTACGGAATATGGCCAAATCGCGTCCTGATTTTCGTAGTCGCGGGTCAAAAAATCCGGTTTTCCGACGACGGCCTGCGCCGCTGCGAAATTTTCGGTCGGCATTTTTTCAAAAAATAAAACCCGCCGGTTTCCGGTGTCCGCAATCCACAATCGTTCGCCGTCGCTGAACACGCCGTACGGCCAAAAAAGGGTTCGTTCGCTGGGGTTTGCGCCCACTTTTTGGGCATTCGGTTGGTTCGTTTTGAAATTTTGCTGGCCGAGCACCACATCCGCCGGCTGCGCGTGCCGCGTCGGAAATTCGTTCCAAATCAAAACGCGGTGGTTCCAGGCATCGGCCACGACGAGCCGTTTTTCGTCCGCCCAAATCCCGGAAGGATATTGTAAAGTTTGCGCGTTCACCTCGCCGCCCGCGTTGCGGCTCGTCGCTTCGGCATCGTTTTGACCGAGCACGACGTCGGGTTCGCAAAAATTTTCGGTCGGCAAATCGTTCCAAATGAAAACCCGGTTGCGCCCGGTGTCGGCCACGAAAAGTTTATTTTTAAATAAAAAAACGCCGCGTGGAGCCAAAAACGGCGTGTTTTTTGAGCCGCTAAATATCAATTTTGGCAGCAATTGAGGTTGCTCCGGGTGGATTGGCCGGGGTGGTTCGGCTTTTTTTAAAGTGAGATTTGCGACCGTGTTTTCCATATTTTGGTTAAAATCCGTGTCCCATAAAAATCAACAAATCCTCGGTAATTGCTCCCCGACCGGCATGTTCACCACCCGTTTTCCACCGATTCCGCTGTGCAAAACGACCTGCCGCGGGTGGTTTTCGACGATTTCGCCGATGATTGCAGCGTCCGTGCCATTTTCATCTTCGCGCAACATTTCCAAAAAAGAATCGGCCGCTTCGGGCGCGACGACGGCCAAAAAAATACCCTCGTTCGCAACGTAAAGTGGGTCGAGGCCGAGCAGTTCGCAGGCACTCAAAACGTCTTCCAAGACCGGGATTTCGCGTTGCCGAAGTTCAACGCCGAGTTTCGTATCGCGCGCCAATTCATTCAAAACCGTCGCCACGCCGCCGCGCGTCGGGTCGTGCAGCAGGTGGGTTTTTTCACCAAAAACATCGAGCAAACGCATGACAGAGTGGTTCAAATTGGTGGTGTCGCTCCCGATTTCGGTTTCAAATTCCAGCCCTTTTCGCACGCTCAAAATGGCCATGCCGTGCGTCGCGATGTTGCCGCTGACGATGATTTTGTCGCCCGGTTCGACGCGAGATTTGGCAATATTTGCCCGCGGGTGCAGCATGCCGACGCCGCTCGTGTTGATGAAAATCTTGTCGCCCTTGCCGCGTTCGACCACTTTTGTGTCGCCGGTCACGACGAGCACGCCCGATTTTTCAGCCGCCATTTTTATCGAAACCAGCACGTCCCAAAACTCGCGCATCGTCAAACCTTCTTCCAAAATAAAGGCCAGCGAGAGGTATTTTGCCTGCGCCCCGCACATCGCGAGGTCGTTCACCGTGCCATTTATTGCCAATTCGCCGATGTTTCCGCCGGGGAAAAAAATGGGCGAAACGACATAACTGTCCGTTGAAAAAGCCATTTTTCCAGCCTCGACCCGAAAAATCGCGCCGTCGTGCCGCGCGTCGAGGAAGTCATTTTTCAATAAATCGAACACGCCAGTTTCCAGCAATTTGTTGGTCAACAGACCGCCGCTGCCGTGCCCCAACGTGATGATTTCAAAATCGAGTTTGGGCATCGGGCAGTGGAGGTTCATTTTGATTTTTGGCTTTTTTATCATCATAAACACAGATGTTTTTTTGAACCACATAGGCACATAGAACACATAGGAGGTTGATTTTCAATAAACTATGTGTTCTATGTGCCTATCTGGTTCAAAAAATTAGGTAGTAAATTCCATCGCCATCGAAAAATGATAATACGCCGCGCACGCCCCCTCGCTCGAAACCATCGGCGCACCGAGCGGCGATTGCGGTTTGCATTTTTTCCCAAATTGCGGGCATTCGTGCGGTTTTTTGATGCCTTTCAAAACCTGTCCGGCGATGCATTCCGTGCTTTCTGACACCTTTTCGATGTTGACCGAAAATTTTTTGTTGGCATCAAAACTGGCAAATTCCGGGCGCAATTCGTAGCCGCTCGCCGGGATATTTCCGATGCCGCGCCACTCGCGGTCGCAGATTTCAAAAACCTGTTCGATGACTTTTTGCGCCTCCCGATTGCCTTCCGGGCGCACGACGCGGGTGTATTGGTTTTCCAAAAAATGCTCGCCTTTTTCGAGTTGCCGGACGATCATCAGAATGCCCTGCACCAAATCCACGGGTTCAAAACCGGTGACGACCACCGGGATTTGGTACTGCTCGGCGAGCGGAAAATATTCGTCCATGCCCATAATTGTGCAGACGTGGCCTGCCGCCAAAAATCCCTGGATTTTGGATTCCTCGTCGTTCAAAATGGCCTCCATCGCGGGCGGGACGAGGACATGCGAGGTCAAAATCGAATAATTTTTGATGCCCTGCCGGTGCGCGTGCAACACGGAAAGCGCGTTGGCCGGGGCGGTCGTTTCGAAACCGACGGCAAAAAACACGACCTCTTTTTCGGGATTTTCGCGGGCAATTTTGACGGCTTCGAGCGGCGAATACAAAATCCGAACGTCCGCGCCCGCCGCTTTTGACTCCAAAAGACTGTGTTTTGAACCCGGAACGCGCAGCATATCGCCGTACGAACAGAGAATTACGCTGCATTTTTCGGCCAAAAAAACGGCTTTGTCAATCTGGTTCAACGGCGTGACGCACACCGGGCAGCCGGGGCCGTGCACCATCCGCACGTTGTCGGGCAACATTTGCAAAATGCCATTTTTGACGAGGCTGTGCGTCTGCCCGCCGCAAACTTCCATGATTTTCCAGGGTCGGGTGACGGCGCGGCTAATTTCGTCAACGTATTGCGAAATCACGTCGCTGTCGCGGAATTCGGTCAAAAATTTCATGTTTTTCAAATTTGGGTTTGCAAAATCAGTTCGTCCAGTTCCCCGATTTCTTCCAAATAAGAGAACGATTTTTGGGCTTCGGCTTCGTCGACAATCGAAATCGCGACGCCGACATGGACGAGGACGAAATCGCCAATTTTTGCGGCGGGCACCATTTCGAGGCTGGCTTCTTTGGTGATGCCGCCGAATTGGACTTTTGCCATGCGGACGAGGCCGCCGTGCTGGGTTTCTATGGAGTGAATTTTACCGGGGATTGCGAGACACATTTTGATTTAATTTTTGTGTGAATTGGGGTGGGGAGGGACACGGATTTTCAAGATTGGACACGGATTTAGACGGATTTTTTTTGCTGAAATCCGTGTCCAATCCTGAAAATCTGTGTGCCATCACCACTTGCCCAAATGAAATATTTTCATCATTCGCCGACAGTTGTTTGTGAAAAAACAATTGGCAATCGGGGCGCAAAACATATTCCATCAAATCCAGCAAAAGCGAGTTTTGAAAAACGCCACCGCTGAACGCTATTTTCTTGATATTCAATTGGTTGGAAATTTTACGGACGATTTTTGTCATTGAAAAATGAAACTTGGCGGCCACAAAATCCCTTGCTTTTCCACGTTCGAGGTCGTCCAAAATTTGAGAAAAGAGATGTTCCGTTTTGATTTTCAAAGTGCCGGGCGGCAGGACATTTTCATTTAAAAAATCATTTTGAAAATCAAAACCGTGTCGTTTGAAATAGCCGCGCGCCACATTTTCCAAAAGCAAAGCCGCCTCGCCTTCGTAACTTACTTTGTCGGCCAAACCCAAAATCGAGGCCACCGCATCAAAAATCCGCCCGACGCTCGAAGTCATCAATTGGCCGGGCTGCGCGAGCATTTTTTGATAAAAATTCCACTCGTTTTTGGAAAATTTTGGTTTCAAAAAACGAGCCGCCGCCGGGATTTTCGAGCAAGCTGCGAGCGCGGAAATCCGGGGTTCGCGCGACATTTTATCGCCCAAAAAATGCGGGAAATATTCAAAATGTGCGCACCGCCGGATGTTTTTGGACGTCGGCAATCCGGGCTGATTTGAAAAAATGAAAAACTCGCCGCCCCAAATTTGGCCGTCATTTCCAAAACCCGTCCCATCCCAAATCACGCCCAAAACGGGTTCATTTTCGATTTCAAAAAGATTGTTTTCCGCCAAAACCGCTGCGAAATGTGCTTCGTGGTGTTGGATTTTTTGAAAAGGAACGCCCCATTTTTCCACCAACGATTGCCCCAAAACCGTCGTAAAATATCCGGGGTGCAGGTCGCCGACAATCACGGACGGTTGCGCATCGAACATTTTCAAAAATTGAAAAAGCACTTTTTCAAACCGTTCCTGCGCCTCGAAATCGGCCAAATCGCCGAGGTATTGACTGATATTTAAGTTGCCGAGGTGGGCGAGGGCGAACGTGCTTTTCAAATCTGCGCCGAGCGACAAGACCGTTTTTTCGGGAATTTTCAGCCCATTTTGAATAAAAGTGGGCGCAAAACCTCGGGCGCGGCGCAGGAAAATCGGTGCGGCGGCGGTCTCGTTTTTTGAAAATCGGGTGGGGGAGCGCACCAAAATCAAGCTGTCGTCCTGCGGCATTTCGATGTCGCGGTCGTGCATCAAAATGAAATCGGCGATGTCGGAAAGTTCGCGGACGGCTTTTTCGTCGTCATATATTAAAGGTGTGTTGCTCACATTTCCGCTCGTCGCGACGATGGGTTTGCCAAAATCGCGCAGCAAAATCTCGAAAAGTGGCGCGTTCGGCAGCATCGCGCCGATTTTTTGCAAACCCGGCGCGATGCCCGCGCGGTCTAAATCTGGCGAACCATTTTCCAAAAATTCCAGCAAAACGATGGGCGCGGCGGGGCTTTGCAAATGCTCGATTTCCGGGTCGCCGACTGCCGCTTCTTTTTTCAAAATTTCGAGGTCGGGGAACATCACGGCGAAAGGTTTGGTCGGGCGTTTTTTGCGCGTTCGCAACGTGGCGATGGCCGTCGGATTGGTCGCGTCGCAGGTCAATAAATAGCCGCCGATGGATTTTATGGCCACGATTTTGCCCGATTTCCAGGCTGAAATGATGTTTTGAAAAATTTCATTTTGGTCAAAAACAAGGTGTGCCGCGTTTTTGCAATCGAACAAACGGAGGCGAATTCCGCACTTTTCACAGGAATTTGTTTGGGCAAAATATCGCCGATTTTCCGGGTTTTCGTACTCGGCACGGCAGTTTTCGCACATTTCAAAATGCCGCATCGTGGTCAAAAAACGGTCGTACGGCACGCCTTTCAAAATCGAAAAACGCGGCCCGCAAACCGTGCAAGTCGTAAAAGCATAGCGAAAACGGCGGTTTTCCGGGTCGCTGATTTCGTCGCGGCAGGCCGGGCAAATCGACACGTCCGGGGTCAAAAGCAAAATGGGCAGACCCTTGTTTTCACTTTCCTGAATGGCAAAATTTTCAAAGAACTCGTCAGCGTCCCGTTCGATGGAACTGCCTGTGATTCGAGACATTTTGGGGGCGTTTTTTAGGATAAATTCTTGAAAATCAATGGCTTGGTTTTCGGACGCATTTATTTTTATCACCACGCCTTGCAAGCCGTTGGCCACCCAACCTTTCAGGTTTTTGTCGAGTGCCGACCGCCAAACGAAAGGGCGAAAACCGACACCCTGCACCTGTCCGAGGATGCTGATTTTCCAAGTCATGCCATTTCGAGTTCAAAATTTTTGACGTTCACGCCTTTTTTGAGTTCGATGCGTTCCAAAACCCAATCGCACCATTCGTCCAAACCTTCGCCGGTCGTTCCGGAAACGGTGATGACCTCGATTTCGGGGTTGACTTCGCGGGCATCTTGCACGGCAGCCGCGACTTTGAACGGGACGTACGGCAACAAATCTGCCTTCGAAATCAGCATCAGTTCGCTGGTCAAAAACATGCGTGGGTATTTTTTGGGTTTGTCGTCGCCCTCGGTCGAGGCGAGCAGTGTCACGCGGTAATCTTCGCCGAGGTCGTAGGCTGCGGGGCAGACCAAATTGCCGACATTTTCGATAAAAAGTAGATCGAGGCCGTCGGTTTCGAGGTGGTCGAAGGCTTGCACAATCATTTGCGCCTCCAAATGGCAGACGCCGTTCGTGACGATTTGCACCGACGGCACGCCCGCCTCTCGGATACGCGTGGCGTCGCGTTCCGTTTCCAAATCGCCGACGAGAACGGCCATATTTATGGAATTTTTGAGGCGGCGAGCAGTTTCTTGCATCAAAGTCGTCTTGCCGCTGCCCGCCGAGGAGGTGATATTTATCAAAAGCGTGTTTTGTGCGCGCATTTTGTCGCGGATGCTTTTGGCCACGAAATCGTTGGCTTTGAGGAGGCTCAACGTGGTGTTGTCGCACTGGATTGCCCCGACGGGGAGGCGGTTTGATTTTGCAAATGCCATATTTTTCGGTTGATGCGTTGCTTTTTTCTAAAAAAAACAACATTCAATGTTAGGAATATGGCAAAGATATACGGGTTTGTCAGATTAGAAAATGTTTTCTAATTATTAGGAAAAGATTCCTAAATGCTGAGCGTCCACTTGGCTTTTTGTTTATTTCCGTGAAATCGGAAAAATCTTAGCCCGGTGTTACAGCCAATCAAAAACAGGTTTCGAACCCGGCCTAATCTTGGGTTGTCGGGTTTGAAAGACAATTCAATTCTTCTTCATTCAAATAAATGTTCCGAAGGTGATTGCCTTTCAAAAAAGTAAAACGCAAATAAACTTGTTGGTGAGAAAACCGGGAGCCAGGTTTGAGCAAAAACGTGGCTTCGTCATTTGCAGGTTCAATTTTAATACCCTGCAAATTTGGTGGGTCAAATAGTGTGGCGAAAAAATTTAGTTCCGAGTGGTTTTATTTAGGTTAGTTTGGTGTTTTATTCATGCCTAAATCATTGATAATCAACAAAATAAAACCAAACCAAACTAACCATAAACAATCTTTGGCGGAGAGACAGGGACAAACACCTCACATTTTAAATAATTGATTATCAATTATTTATGAAACTTAATCTATTTGGTGGGGCAATTTTTGGGGCATTATCATAAATTTTTTCGTGGCAACATATGGAAATTAAAATGTTAAAGCATAGTTTTGTTTTCGAACCACATTTCTAACAATTAAAACCTTCGCCCATGAAAAAGATTAACATCTTTTCCAACTTTGAATCATTTTCAACTCACCGTTCTGCAATTATTTTAACTTTCCTCATTTCAATTGTCGGCAGTTCTGGTTTTTCCCAGCCTGTAAATAGCACAATCAAAGACGTTTCAATGCCTGCCCCCAATGCCGCAGCATTGGGAAAATACGGGGATATTCCAGTGAGTTATTTCACCGGAGTTCCTAATATTGATATACCAATTTATACCGTTCAGGAAGGTTCATTGTCCGTGCCGGTGAGTTTGAGTTATCATGCGTCGGGCATTAAAATTGGAGAACCTGCCAGTTGGGTAGGCATGGGTTGGAGTTTGAATGGAGGTGGAATAATTTCCAGAACCACGCTCGGACGACCAGATGATGCTGTTTTGGGGTATTATTGGAACGGAGCAAGTTTAGTTGACCCTGACAACGTTTTGCCCACAAATGACCCAAATTTTCCTCAAAAAGATGAAGTAGCGGAAGGAATCAGGGATGCAGAACCTGATTTGTTTTCTTTTAATTTTAACGGGTACGCCGGAAAATTCATAATTGATAAGGATAAGGTAATTCACCAGATTCCAAAGTCAGACCTCAAAATCAAAATCTACACACAAGGCGCAACCTCCGGAATTTTTTATAGGTTTGAAATCACCGCTTCCGATGGAACAAGGTTTTTGTTTGGAAACCTGCCCGGTGAAGCAGTAGACAGTTATTCTGGCACTGAATTTCAGTATTTTGCGGGGCAAAATTCAGGTGATTATGCTCCTTCTTCTTGGTATCTAAGAAGGATAGAAACCGCTGACCAAAAGTTCAACATAGATTTTAATTATGAAGACGAATATTATTCCTACAAAACATTGGCTTCGGCAAATGTTCACTATCCACTTGCTTGCGGTGGTGGCGTTACTTCATCTTGTGGTTTGATACCGATTTCGCCCGGAACATGCGCCAATGAAACCACGATTAAAGGAAAACGCTTGTCCCAAATAATAACTTCTACCACGATTCTGAATTTTGTTGCAACTACAGAACGTGAAGATTTAGAAGCACCATTGGCTTTGGCCGCTCCCGGCGGTGGCACTCCTTCAAGAAAAAGGCTGGAACAGATAGAAATCAAAAGGAACGGACTCACACACTGCGATAAAAAATATAAATTCACCTATTTATACATGCAGTCCCCAAGTGGAACGACCAGCCAATACAAACGGCTTTGGTTGGATAAGGTACAAGGTTTTTCATGTGATGAAACAATTTCCGAAGGAGCGTGGGATTTTCAATACGTTTCGGGGACATTACCAAACCGTTTATCCAAACAAATTGACCATTGGGGTTTTTACAACGGAGCAACAACAAATGAAGGGACACAAAATATTCCGCCAATTTGGGTACACCATCCAGAAACCGGATCGCTGCAACCGCCATATGCCACTGCAAATCGAAACCCGGATTTTGCGTTCGCACAAATAGGCACATTGAACAAAATTACTTATCCCACCGGAGGAAATACAGAATTTACTTATGAGGGGCATGATTATCATGGGTCAGTGACTACGGTAACGGGAAATACAAGTTTTATCTATTTGTCAAATTGTAGTTTTCCGGCTGCCAATTGTTGTACGAATACCAGTGTTAATGCCAACTGTACCCTTACTTCTGCGAATCTTCAAGGTGCTAAATTCAGATTGAGCGTCGACAATTTGACCATCCCTCCGTACCAGTTTTGTACAGGTAACAATGTAAATGTTCAAGTTCAAATGACCCTCGCATCAGGCGGTTCGGTGATTGCTACTTATGCGTTTAATCTTTCAAATACACAGCCATCTTATACTATTACGCAATTTGTACTTCCTACCTTTCCTATGCAACCGGGAGTCGCCTATAAATTTACAATGATTGTAACAGGGGAAAAAGGCACTTTTGAAATATTCAAACCCATTTCGACCACTACCTTTCAAAATGTGACCGCTGGTGGAATCCGCATAAAGCAAATCAAATCCAACGATGGGATAGCAGCCACCAATGACATCATAAAAACCTATAAATACCGGGCAACCAATAATGCCAATAATTCAAGTGGCGTACTTTATCAAAAACCAATTTATGTCCAATACTATCGAAGACAACAACCGGACGGAACACTTGAATTTCAAGGTGTACGGGCGATGGCAACTGCGGTAGTTCCATTGACCGGATTTACTGGCTATCACATTGGTTATGAATACGTTACAGAAGAAAACAATGGAAGCGGCAAGTCCCTATATTCGTTTATTTCCGAAATCCCGCCATTTACTGCCAATTATAACGCAGATTCTTTGGGACTGGCACCGCCCAGACTTTTTGTAGCAAAAGACGGCCAACAGACTACCGAAAAGGTTTATGATGAAGGAGGGACGATATTGAAATCTTCGAGCAATTTAATTGACAATCCCGGTTATTATCCCTTGCCGGGAGTCATTTATCAGTGTATAAAACTGCCTTATCCTGACCATCCTTGTAACAATCCTACAACCACATTAAATTGGCGAGAATACACCCCCCGCTCCGGCACATTTCGATTGAAAAGTGTCACTCAGGTAAGCGATGGGGTATCTTCTACCACTTCTTATACTTATGACGCTAAGAAGAGATTTGAATCACCTATAACCATCAAAACTACAAATTCAGATGGAAAAATAACCCTAATTCAACACACCTACCCGCATAATTTAAAGGGTTGTTTCGGCACTTTTTTGGTCAATAAGAACATCATCAGCCAACCTTATAAAACAATCATCAACGTTGATAATGTTCAAGTTGGGGGCAGTGAAACCGTTTTTGCGGCCTTCAATTCAACATCAGGTGCTTTTGTTTCGGCAAGCGCAACGGTAGCAAATTGTGCAGTAACCAATTTCATTCGTCCCTATAAATTCAAAAACTACGAAGTTACATGGAACAATGGAACGTTGACAACTGGCACTTGGGCAATAAAAGGAACTATCAACAATTATAACAGTAAAGGTTTGGCGGCAACTTTTACTACCGAAAATTGGCCTGCCGAGACCTACGAATGGGAACCCAGCGGCCTTATCAAAAAGAGAACTTACAATTCCACATTCGTTTGGGAATATTCCTACATCCCCGGAACAAGATTGGTAGCAAGTATAAAAGATATTGATGGGCAAAAAACTTTTTTTGCTTACGATAAATTGATGCGACTCGAAAAATCATGGGCAAGGCCAACAACCACAAACGATACGACGACTGCGACTGTAAAAACAAACAATTTTTATCAGTATAAAACCTCGGCAACTACCCAAAATTTCGTCCGTTCTTACACAAAATATAAAACGGTGGCAGGCAGCGACCTCAATACCCAAATGACCACTCAATACATGGACGGACTTGGCCGACCGATTCAAACAGTCGGCAGGAAGCAGTCCCCCGCCTTAAAAGATGTGGTTTCAATTGTAGAATATGACAAATACGGTAGGCAGAAAAAGGCTTTTTTGCCATTTGAAGGCACGAATTCTGACGGTTCGTTTGTGGAAACTGCCAATGTGCCGTCTGGCTTGCTTTACACGCTTCAAGATTATGAATTGAATCCGCTCAATCGTATTCAAAAAGTTACGCCACCTGATTGGTATCCAACTATGACTACTTTTGGGGCAAATGCGGCCAATGAAGTTCGATTTGATTTGACTTCTGCCACTTCCTATTATACAGCAGGGTTATTGAGTAAAACAATTGTAATTGAACCCGACCCGGCAACCACCAAAACCGGAACCCCAAATGGAAACAAAACCATCACTTTTAAAGACAAAAAAGGGCGGACTATTTTGGTTCGACGAACAGACAATGCTGGGGGCAATGTCGCGGATACCTATTATGTCTATGATGACAAAGACAGATTGATAAAAGTCGTGCCACCGGGTGCTTCATTGGTCACTGGCTCAGAAACTCCGAATCTGATATTTCAATACACTTATGACGGTCAAGACCTCATGCTGACCAAAAAAGTACCCGATGCTGCGTTGGTCAACATGAAATACAATGACCGCGACCAATTGGTACTTGAACAAGATGGAAACTTACTTGCCCAAAACAAATGGAAATGCACCCATTTTGATGATTTTGGCCGCCTGGACAAATCGGGACTTTTAACCACTACGCTTCCGAGTCCAATTCCACTCACGCTTACTCCTGATGATATTTATACAGAAAATATTTACGGAACATCCGGGATAGAATTGGGCAAATTGAAAACTTTTAATGCGCGAATAATCGGCACGACAGATTGGTTATCAACCACCAATATTTTTGATGCTTATGGGCGCATCATCGTTAAATCAGGCAATAGTCATTTGAACCTAACTCCCGCAACTGATGAAAGCACTATGGTGTATGATTATGCCGACCATTTATTGGCCGAATATCGATATTTTACACCAGGAAGCGGCACACCAACGACTCGCCAAATTGCCCAAAACCATTTGTATGACCATTGGGGAAGGTTAAAAACTAATAAGTTCGGAGTGGATGGAGCGGCTGTAACTACCGTCAGTGAAATGGCCTACAATTACCGCGACCAACTAACAGAAAAAAATCTTGGGAAAACAGCCACCAGTCATTTGCAAAGTCTTGATTTTGCATACAATTCACAAGGTTGGTTGACGACGATAAATACGCCAACACTCAATTCTGGGACAAATCAACCATTGGTTCTTTGCACAACCAATCCGGTTGCGCCCGCCCCGACAGCAGGCTCCACTTTGGACGGTAACGACTTGTTTTATATGGATTTGAAATATGACGCACTTTCGGATGTTACCGGAATGAATTCGACGGCACAAAAAAATGGCAACATTTCACAGGTTTTTTGGCGGACACGTGGCAGGGAACGGCAAGCATACAGCCTGACTTATGACTTTTTAAACAGAATGACCACCGCAAATTATGCAGACATAACCGATGCCGGAGCGGGAACGATAAACGATAAATTTAAAGAAAGCCTGACCTATGATATTCGTGGCAATATTTCCACTTTGCAAAGGAATGGTTTGTACAAAACCACAGCCGCGCCAAATTGCTGGACAAATGGCATGATTGACAATTTGAATTACACCTATCTTTCTGGCACAAACAAATTATCCAAAATAGTGGACAACGCGACCGATGCGACGGCCAAAAAAGATGGATGGGACAATCCACAAAATGCTCCTTCGACAGCAACTTATGTGTACGATGCCAATGGAAACATGATTGCTGACCCATACAAAGGTTTTAGTATTTTCTATAATTTTCTGAACTTGCCTTATCAATTTGCTGTCCCAGACGGCGGAGACAATTACAAACTTATCACGATTACCTACGACGGCACGGGGCGAAAATTAACCAAAAAAGTTACGAACGGGGCTGCTTTGGTTTACCAACAAGATTATGTGAATGGGATTGAATACAGAAATGTAAGCACAACCGGGTCGAACCGACGATTAGAAGCCATTTACCACCCCGAAGGCCGGGTTTTCAATGACAATGTAAGTTCATCCACCACCGAATCGCTGCGGTACGAATATGCCATCAAAGACCACCTAGGAAACTCCCGGCTTACTTTTTCAGATATAAATGGCAACGGGACAGTAGATTTTGCTACCGAAGTGCTACAAGAAAACCACTATTATCCTTTCGGCCTGAACATGAAAGGCGCGTGGATAAATGATGCCGCTTCTCTGGATAACAAATACCAGTACAATGGAAAGGAACTGAACGATGATTTTGGGTTGAATTGGAATGATTATGGGGCAAGGTGGTATGATGCGAGTGTGGGGAGGTGGTGGAGTGTTGATCCGTTAGCAGAGAAAACGAAAACATGGTCACCGTATAATTACGTTTTTAGTAATCCATTAAAATATATAGACCCATTTGGTCTAACTGGTGAACCCAGTATTTCTGGAAATACAATAACAATTCGCTCTGATGTTATTTTTTATGGAGATATTGGGGATAACAAGAAAGCACTAAAAAAAGAAGTGAAACGTACTGAAAAAGCATGGAATGCTGCAAAGGGCAAGGTAAAAATTGATGGAAAAGAATACAAAGTAAAGTATCAAATTTCTGCTAAATTTGACACCAATGCAAAAACATTGAGTGAGTCTCGAAAAAACAATGGCGAAGGAGGAGGAAAAACACATATTGAAGTTGGATCCGAGCAAAATACGAGAACAAGCGATGGTGGTGGGAGTGGTTATCTTAATACCGCAGATATTATGAATAGTGAAAGGTCATTTACACATGAATATGGACACGAAAACGGTTGGCTTGCCGAGGATGACATAAGTACACATGATGACAAAGGAATTCCAGGGGAAAAAGGAAATATACCGGGAATAATGACAGCAAGAAATACGAGTTCAACTGGCTTTGACCCAGATTATACAGATGGAAAAAAAATAGATGCAACTAAAAGGATGGACCCTCAATCAAGGGACGTAAATAGGACAATTAATAATGGAAGAGAATTATTATTAGAAAAAATAAAAGAAAAAATAAAATGAAATTAATTACTGTCATAATAACGATTGGTAGTTTTCTTATAAATTATCCAACTAATGCACAAATTAATTGTGAGTCCACTTGTTGTTTTACTACAAATGAATCCAACGATTGGAAATTAGACAGTATAGGAACTCTTGGAATTCGATTAGAACTTTATTTAAAATATTTTTTTAAAAAAAAAGATATGAAAAATAAAGATACCTTCGATACCATGCCCAAAAGATGTATTTTAGATGTTTTTGGACTTCCTAATAAAATTTATGTAAATAGAAAAGAAGAAAAATATTTATATTATGTGAGATGGGAAAACTATACACGAGGAACATTATTTGAAGGGCTGACATTGGAAATTACATTTCATTGTGATAAAGTGATACACTTTAATTTTTATATAACTTAACCCGCTCGCGCCGGGCTGTGATTGAAAAAACGGCGATTGCTTGCATCAGTTCGCGCCGGGCTGTGATTGAAAAAACGACGATTGCTCGCGCCGGGCTACGCCCGGAGTGTCTTATCATTGAGGCTTTGCCTCTATTAAATTTGCAAAAGGCATTAAATTCATTCAAAAAAAATTCCATCATGCGAAACACCAAACTTTTCATCATCATTTTCACCCTATCGTTTGGGGTGTTTTTTCAGTCCCGGTTGGCAGCCCAGCAATTCAGTTTCGGTTTGCGCGGCGGCTGGTACACTGGAACTTATAAAGCAGGAGGCAATTCTTCTTCCATTTTTTACAATGGGAATTGGGAAAAGACGCACTCGCCCAGCATTGAATTTCAAGCCAGAATTTGGTTGGGGAAAGTGCTGTTTGTCCAAACGGGTGTGGAATTTTATCAAAGTGAATTGAATGGATACCGCGATATTTCCGTGCAAAATGGAGGCGTGAAAATTCAAGGAAATATTTCCAGACTTTCTATTCCTGTGGTCGTTGGGCTTCACACCAACATGAACAAAAAAGTTTACGGTTTCTTGTCCGGCGGTTATGCCGTTGGAAAGGCACTCAATGAAAACCTGACTGCTTCCTTTTACAATCAGGATTTTGAAACAAGTCTGACAAAAGGGGAAGGTGGAGGTTTGGCGGAACTTGGTTGTGGTTTTCATCTATCAAAAAACCTGATTATTGAGGTCACTGGAAAGTACCAAATTTTACAATTTACCACTGCCCTTCAAAATGCCTCAAACTTATATGTCAATGATTGGTATCTCCGGCGAAGCATGGTCGGCTTAGCCTTACATTATAAACTCAACCAAAAAGAAGAATAACATGAAAAAGCAATCCATCATTTTCCTGCTCCTAATTTCCTGTTTGAAATTTCAAGCGCAGGAGGCAATTTATCGAAGCCTCGCCACCCAATCGTACATGAACGCCTTGCTGTCCACCGACACCGCAGCCGTCAACCACCGCTCGGCCATCGAGCGTTGGACACACGAATATGGTTTTTCCGGCCAACCGGACACCGTAATCATCCCGGTGGTTTTTCACCTCGTCGCCACGTCGGGCGCGGATATGCCCACCACCGAAGACCTCGCTGCACAATTGGATGCCCTCAACCGGGACTTTTTCGAACCAAGACCGCTCGAAAATCCCAATCCGGCAGAATTGGCGGAAGGCTTTGATGAACTGGTGGCCTTTCCAAACATCCGTTTTTGCCTGCCCACCACCGACCCGACAGGCGCGGCAACCGATGGGATAGTCCAAGTTTTTTCCACAAACCAGCATTGGGGAATCAGCGATTCCATCAAACACACCGAATTGGGCGGCAGCACGGCATGGAATCCGGTGCGATACCTCAATATTTGGGTAAGTCCACTGGCTGGCAGTCAGTCAGGTTTTGCCCAAATGCCCGGTTGCGCGGCGGCAACGGACGGCATCGTGATTGACCCACATTATTTCGCCCGGTCAGAAAACTATCTTTCGACGGTCGCCGGGGCGGACACAGTTTGGCTGCCATTTATGAAGGAGGGGAGGACTTTGAGCCACCTCGTCGGCAACTACCTGAATTTGTACGATTTGTGGAACGACCAATCATTTTGCGGCGACGATTATGTCGAGGATACGCCGATTCACAACGCGCCCAATTTTGGAAAACCCGGTTACAAGCACGTCAGCACTTGCGAGGACAATCCAGTGGAAATGACCATGAACATCATGGACAACACCGATGATTCTGAAAGATGGATGTTTACGCACGGCCAAGTCATGCGGATGCACGCCACGCTTGCGCTCGGTGGCCCACGTGAAGGTTTGCGGACGAGCGAAACGGTTTGCACTTTTTCGCCGTCCGTTGGAAATATAACCGACCGCCAAGCAAATGAAAACGGTTCTGATTTGTCAACTTTGAATATCCAAGTCCAACCGAACCCGGCAAAAAGCGGTTTTTCGGTGTTTGTCCTTTCCAATTGCGAAGGGCAAATGACTTTGGAAGTGTTCAATTCGTCCGGTTCGCGCTCCTATTTTGACAATCATCTGGTGGCAAAAGGCGAAACGAGCATTTATATTGACTCGAAAAATTGGTCGCCGGGTTTGTACAGTGTCCGGGTGCGCTGCGGAAAAGAAGAGGCTCTTCAAAAGGTGGTGATTGAAAGGTGATTTTTTGAGCATTTTTTATGGGTCAAACAAAAAATCGCTGTGCGGCGTGACCAAAATCCCACCCCAATTTGCCCTTTCGTCATCATAACCCGTTTTCAGCCTGATATTCAATCGGTTGTGCTGCAAAAAATCTTTCATCGGTTTTTCGGAGGCGCAAAAAATGGAGGTTCGCGGGTGCTTTTTTATCAAAGAAAGCAAAAAATCGTAGTCCAAATTGAAAATAGAAAGGTCAGGGAAAACGATAAATTCATATTTGCCTTCTTCAAAAACAGCCTCGATTTCTGCCCGGTTTTCAACAAAAGCAAGGGTAATTGATTCGCGGTCGAGGCTGTTTTCTTTTAAATATTTCTCGAAATTTCGCGCCATCATTTGACGGTCAATGCAAATCAAAATCTTGGCATCGGTACATTTTGCTACTTCTCCAACCATGTCCATGACCGAAACCAGATGCCCAGCATATTCATCGTCGCCTTCGCAGATGTAAAGAATGAATGGCCGGACGGGGTTGCCCAATGCCCTCAAATTGAAGGGGCGTTCCAAATTTTCAAAATTGTAACGCACCCGGTTCTCAGAAAAAAGGGCAATTTCTTTGCCGTTCACCCTGCCATCGTTCCACATTTTGGGCAAACGGAGGTCGAAAATTTCCTGTTTTATCCGTGCTTCTTCAAAAACCAGCCCGTCCAGCCGGGTTTTGAGTTTTGGGATTTTCTTTTTTGTGGACTCAACTTGGTTCAACAGTTCTGTTTCCTGCTCCAAATTCACAGTAAAGGCTTTCAATTGATTTTTGAGGTTGGAAATTTGTTTTTCAGTGGCTTCTAATTCCTGTTCGATTTGTTTTTTAACCATCGGCAACCGTTGAAGTTCTGCTTCAAATCCAGCGATTTTTGATTCGCGGTTTTCCAAATTTTCAGGTACGTTTTGGATTGAAATGGTTTTTCGCCGCCCGGTTCTTTCTTGGCTGGCGTATGTTTTGCAAGTGCCGGAACAGTACCGGGCAGAAGTTCGATTTGCCGTGAATGATTTTTGGCAGTAATTACAGATTTGAGGAATAGCGTGAATTTTCATTTTAAAATAGGTTAAAAACGTGAATTTTAAGGTGAATTTTTCCGTGAATTTTAAAGTGAATTAACGTCAGGTTGTCTGTATTGCACGAATAATGCACTTATCAATCACTGGAAAATTATCGGGTTTTCAAAAAGCAAAGGAATTGCCCTTTCAAAATGGAAATGAATCAACCTTTGATTGATTAAAAAAAAGGTTTTGCAACGATGGAAACTGGAAAAGCACATATAAGGGTTTTCCATTTCCAACCAGGTCAAACGCATTAAAATCCATTCCCGAAGGGAATCTATGTTTATAGAAATTGAAATGGACATGCACGAGAAATCCCGAAGGGATTTTATGTAAAAACTCGCGCCTGAAAACATAAAATCCCTTCGGGATTTGAG
>JANNMS010000026.1:0-12814 GCA_031398055.1 Saprospirales bacterium
AATAAGATTTTCCCAGAGGTGCGTAGCACCGAAATATTCCGGTGCTACGCACCTCAATTGAATTTTCCTTGCATTTCTACAAATATTGAGCGGCTCTGCCGCATTTTCAAGTACCCGAACATTTACTTTCAAATACTTAAAATTTTTCCACTCCTCCCCCACTCATTTCCAAAAACTTCGCCGCCGGCACATTGAGCAGCAGGCTCATTTGGTGGATGGCGATTTCGTTGAGCCGTTGCAACCGTTGGTCTTTGTCGAGGCTCTGCCGGATAAATTCGGCGTTCAGGTTTTCGAGGTTCGCCAGCGCCAGCAGATGTTCGGTCGTGGCGTGGTCGCGGAGGTTGCCCTTTTTTTTCCAGATTTGCCTCGCGCCACTGTTTGCGGTCAGCCCGAACAGTGCCAAATTGAGCAGATCGGCCTCCGTCGCAAAGTACAGCCCCTCAGATTTGGTCGCAAAAATGCGCGGCGGGATCAAATGTTCGCGGATGGCATCGGTGTGGATCAGGTAATTGACTTTTGCCAGCGTGCGGCGCAGGTTCCAGTCGAGCGCGTCTTTTTGCTCGGCCAGTTACAGTTCTTTCAGCCGCTGAAATTCTTGGATCAAATACAATTGGAACGGCGGGCTGAGCCAATAACAAAACCCGAACGCCAAATCTTTGTGTGCAAAAGTGCCACCGCCGAACCGTCCGCGTTTCGAAACGATGCCCCGCGCGGCAGTGCCTTCGATCCATTTTTCGGGCGATATCCGTCAGCGAAATATATTCTTGTTGCCCGTGCCGGGTCGGGCTGATTTCTATGTCCTCGACGCGGAGCATCCCTGTTTTTGCCATTTTTTTGAACTTCTTTTTTGAAAATCAAACCGTCGCATGGAAATATCCCACTCCCCTAGCCCACCGCCAAAACCTTCCGCGACCATTCCTCGCAATAACTTTTTGTCTTCGATTCGATGTTGCCGTGCAACGATTGGGCATCGAACTTCACGCCCATTTCCTGATAAAATGCGCGGTATTCCTCCGCCGACCGCTCCCAGAATTTCTGGAAAATATCGGGGTGTTCTTTTTTAAAAATTTCAAGATCAAAAGCTTTCGGCCCCGGGATTTCGGGTTTTGCGGCAGCCGAAAACTCGGCAATCACCTGTTGTAGGCTTTGTTCCTGCGGCTGTCGAAGCTTTGCTTTTGGCGTGTTGGCGGTCTGTTTTTTCTCCGACCAAAGTTTTTCGAAGTCCGTGCGGGGCATCGTGGCCGACATTTTCCGCGCCTCGAATTCCTCTGCCCCCATTTTTTTCTTGCCCACTATCACGGCTTCCAAAAACCGCGCGTGCATCTGGTCGGTCGTGAATTTTTCGTTTTTCCACCACGAAACAAATGCCCCTGCCATGCTTTTTGCCGTGCTTTTTCCTTTAAAAAACTGCCAAATTGTTTTGAAATAAATATCCTCGAAACCCATCAATTCCGGGTACTTGATCTTCGGGTGGCTCAAAATTTTGTCCAAAATAAACGAAGTGTTCACGCCCTGCTCCTCCAAAAATTGGTAGGCACGGTACCTCGCCCACGGTATTTCGGCCAGCTGTTCGTCGTCGTTTTTGGGTCGAACCGAGCGTTTTTCGGTCGTCGGGAGTTCGTTTTCCGGGGCCAACATATATGGCCTGTCCATCTCGTTGAGCCGGATATGATCAAGCAGCCGCAGCGTTTCGGGGCGTTCTTTCGGCTCGTTTTCAAAAATTTCGAACTTCAGGCTGATCACCCGTTTGCCCTCTTTTTCGTATTCGGAATAGACAAAACGGATGTCGGTGTAGGTCTCGAGCTCGGCCTGAGCGGGCTGCAGCACCCAGCGTTTGAACTCATAAAATTCCGGGTATTTGTCCTCGATTCCCATCAAGCCCTTCAAATAATCCACCTTAAAAATGATGCCGCGCTCCCGGTGGTACTCGTGGCGTTTGAGCAGTTCGTACAGCCGGATGCTCTGCGAACTGAGGTAAACGACGTTCCAAATGTTGTAATTTGTAAAAAAACCCTTTAAATTAAGCAAATACCGTTTTAAATTTGGATTTAATGTAAATGCAACTTCTTTTGTTTTTCTATTGTATCGAAGTTCTGTTATCCATGCTATTTTTACATCCTCGTCGCCGTCCACGAATTTAATCGGGGCGGTATTCAAGTTGTCCATCATTTTTTCGAGATCCTTGACGTTGGCGATGCGGCGGCGGCCGTCGAAGTTCATCAATTTCATGATCCGGCTGAACGGCAGGCGGTACTGCGGAAAATCATTGTCGCGCGTCGAAAGGTTCGCAATCAAAAACAGCACGAAAAACTGCTCGCGCGAGCCGAGTTTGTAGCTCGTCTCGACGAGTTCGTTGTGCTTCGTAACTTTAAATTCTGCCATGTTTTGGGTGTGGTTTGGGCGGTGAAAACATTGATATTTTTCTACGGTTTTTCAAACCTGCTCTTGCCGCCGGCATTTTGTAAATGACTCGCCGAGCCGTCTTTTTTTTAAAAAAAAAGGTTTGATATTTTTCTACGGTTTTTGAGGTCGAATTTTTTTAAAATGATATTTTTCTACGGTTTTCGCATCCTCGTTGCTTTAAAAATGCCTTTGGACAATCAAAAACGCTTTCTGAACCTATTGAAAACTGATGTTTTTCTACGGTTTTGTGGGCAAATTCCCGGTTTTGATATTTTTCTACGGTTTTTGGCGGCCAATTTTCCGGGCAGATATTTTCCTCGTCTTTTTTGATATTTTTCTACGGTTTTTGAAATGCCGGGCACCGGGATTGCTGCATTTTCTCTACGGTTTTTGGGAAATCCCCTACGGTTTTTAGTTCTTAAACCATTGATTTTCAATGCCTTAATCTGCTAAATTTTAAAAAAGAACAATCCCTTTTAAAAAACTTGAAATCAGGATTTTTTTTAAAAAGAGGTTGATATTTTTCTACGGTTTTTGATTTTTTTGAAAAATATGCACCTCCAATCAGTCATATTTTGCCAAATAGTCTTCCAGCGCGGCGTTCACCAGTTCGCTCATCGTGCTGAATTTCCCCTTAAAATGCTTGACCAAGGCCAGCGACATTTTATCTTTCAAATCATCGGGGATGTCGGCAAAAATGCGGGTGTAGGCCACGCCCTCTGTTTTGAAGGTCGGGCGTCCGGTGCGCCTTTTTATCACCGCTTCTTGGATGACCGGTTTTGAGGCGGCGGACTGCGCAGCCTGTTCTTTCGATTTGCCGATCTGGCCCAAACGGTCTTGCAGCGAATTTTTCATTTTCTTATTTTTAAATAATTAACTAATTTTAGTTTAATCTAATTTTTGCACAAATGTAAGAATGGCGTGAAGAGAAAAGGCATTTTCCCAAAAAATGTCTTTTCTCTTCACGCTGCTTCCATTTTGGCGATAATTTCTTCGCCCAGATTTTTGATTTCGGCTTTTGCTTTTTCGTCCGCGCTCGAAAAAATGGAATCGTAGGAAAGCAGGCAGCGTTCGAATTCGACCCGTTTGACAATTTCGGTGTCCATGACCATGACGTTTTTGCCCCTCAAATAAGTCTTGATTTCCTCGACGTGTTTGCTGCCCGGGACGCTCATGTTGATGACAACTCCGACTTTCAGTTCGGGTTTCGATTTTTGGGCCTTTCGGATCAGTTCGAGGGTGCTTTCGATGGCGAACATATCGAAGGCTGCCGGTTTGGTCGGCACGAGCACAAAATCGGAGATACGAAAAATTTCGGCCAGATCGGTCGAGAGGTACGGCGGCGTGTCGATCAAAAGTACCTCAAACTCAGACTTTTTGGTCAAGTCCGAAAACGCAGTGAACGAACTGCGGGGTATCAAATTGACCGAACCGTAACTGTTGTTTTCGCCAAAAGTGGCGACGAGGTTCGCAATCGAACCTTGCGCGTCGCTGTCCACGACGGCACTCGCCACGCCGTTTTTGGAAAAATAACTCGACAGGTTCAGGGCCAACGTGGACTTCCCTACCCCACCCTTTTGGTTCGTGACTGAAATGATGAGCGGCATGATTTTTTTAAAATTTTAGTTTAAACAAAAAAACTAATTTTAGATAAAACGATGATTAGATAATTTGTTGGGGCAAACATACTATTTTTAGTTTAAACTAAAAATCGTTTAATCAAAAAGTATCAAAATCTAAAAATCGTTTAATCTACTAATTTTTGATAAATTAGTTTTTTCTAAAAAACTATTAAACTAAAAAATATGTACCACCGTGACTCGTATTTAGTTTAAAATAATAATCGTTTAAACTAAAAAATAACTAAACAGTTGAAAATAAGCAACTTGCAAAACATTTTGAGATCATTTTTTCGATTACCTGTTTTTTCAGGGCAAAATGAAGGGCAATTTTTCTGATAGGGCAGGGTAGGGGCTGCGGGTGGTTTCAAAGGTTTTTTCCGGCAAATACTTCAAGTTCCGGCAATAATTTTGCTTGGGAACCGCAAAAAAAAAGCCCCTTTTCGTACATCTCGTTTTGGAACATTTCGGTGCGCAGATTGCCATGCTGTGCCAATCAATGATGACGTAAATGCCCTGATTTTTGGCCAATCGCACGCCCTCGTCCAAAATTTTGAGGTACTTTTCCTTTCCTGCCGCCGCCACGAAGTTGGGTGAACCGGAAACCCGACGACGTTCGCGCCCCAGTTTTTTATTTCCTTAAAATAGGTCGAGTCCCAGTGGCCAATTTCCACCAGCCGCTCCGGGTCGGAGGCGTTCAAACCCCTGAAAATGAATGGTTTGTCGTCGGGCGTGGTGAATTGTTGCCCGTTACTTTTACCTGCGGGAGTTCGGGCGATTGGCTTTTTGCACAAAAAGCGAGGAGGGCGAAGCCCAAAAAGAGGAGGTTTTTTTCATAAAAATTGGAAGTTTTGAAGCAGTGTTCAATTTTTTTCCGGCAACTTTTTCAAACCGGCCGTTGCCGCCGGGTCGGACAGCAAAGCCATCTGATAAATTGCCACCTCGTTGAGTTTTTGCAACCGCTCGTCGGGCGAAAACCCTTCTTTTATAAAATGAGCGTTGAGGTTTTCCAGATTTGCCAAAACCAAAAGTTGTTCGGTCGTGGCAAAATCGCGGAGATTGCCTTTCAAACTTGGGTTTGCCGCCTGCCATTGTTTCGCCGTGGCCCCGAAAAGCGCAACATTGAGCAAATCCGCCTCGTTGGCGTACACCAACCCGGCCTGTTTGGTATCCGAAATCCGGGGCGGGATGAGGTGCATTTTTACGGCATCGGCATGGATGCGGTAGTTGATTTTGGCGAGCGTCCGTTTGAGGTTCCAGTCCAGCGAGAGGCGTCCGTGTTCCTCGTTTTTCAAGCGGTCGAACTCGCGGACGACGTACAATTTGAAAAGCGGGCTCAGCCAGGTGCAAAATTCCAGCGCGATGTCTTTATGGGCAAACGTCCCGCCGCCGCGCCCGGCCTTCGCTTCGATGCCGACCGCCCCGGTCCGCTCGATCCAACGTTTTACGGACATCATAAAACTGTTCAAACCCGATTGCCCGGCGATTTCCCGGAACTCGCTTTCGTCAAAAATCGGGTTGTAGATTTTTTCCCACATCCCCAAAAACTCGATGGTGTTGCGGTTTCGGAGCCATTTTTCGACCAGCCCCGCGCCGCCTTCCCGGTTTTGGGTCAGGTCGGTCAAGGAAATAAAGTCTGTTTTTTCGGTCAAAAGCCTGATTTCCAGGCCTTCCACGGTGATTGCTTTTTTTGACATCCGTAATTTTAATTTTTTAAAAATTTTTGGGGCAAATTTAAAACCCCCGAATTCGGGGGTTTTAAATTTTGAGGGCGAATTTTTCAAAACCCAAACTCCAAAACCGCCGCCCCAACCTGACTTCCCGCCGCCACTTTCAACCAATAAACACCTGTCGGCAAACCGCTCGGCAACTGCGTTTCGATGGCCTGCGGACCGCCCAGAAGTTTTTCGGAAAACAAATTTCCCAGTTCGCGCCCGGCCATATCGAACAAGGTAAACGACACATTTTCAGGTTTTTCTAAATCAAACGAAACGTGCAGCGGTGCGCTCGTCGCCGGGTTTGGGTAAATTTTTATGGGCAAATTTTGGGCAATTTCCGTCGTGCCGACCGAGCCTTTTTCGGCCACAAAAGCCGCGTCCCACAACAAATCGGGCAAGTCCAAAACGAGCGAGCCGCCCACCGCCGTCGCCGCTTCCGTTGAAATCAAAGCACCCGTCAAACAACTATAAAATCGGAAGGAAAATGCGCCATTTTCCACATCCGGCACAGTCAAAACCGCACCCGACGCGGCAGGTGGCAAACCCGTGTTTTTCAAATAGTCATGGTTGTAGCGGTTGTTCAAAACCCAACCGGCGAGGTGTTTTTTGTCCGAAGATTTCAAAACGTAGGCATCCACCGCCGAGCCGAGGTTGGTAAAAACGTAGCCCGAAATCAAAATCCAGTCCGTTCCCGTGTTGTCAACTTTGATGGTGTGCTGCCCGGCGGGGACATTTATCGAGTACGTTTGGTTGACGGCGGCGGCCTGCTCCAACACTTTTGCGCCGTCGAGCCAGATGGCGATTTTTGGGGCTTGCCCCGTTTCGGAGGCTGTTTTTACTCGAAATTGGCCGTTTTGCAGGAAATTTACTTTAAAAATGGGCGGTCGCCGAAACTGCGTGTTCCACTGCGAACCGTACAAAAACGAACCCAAAGCCGCGCCCGACGGAGTCACCGCGCCGCCCGCCGCGATGTTAAAAACCGTGTCGGCCAGCCCGCCCCAACCCGAAACCGTCGGCGTGAGTTGCAGGTCGCCGGGCGCGCCCGAAACGGTCGCCGGGGCAGGCGCGAGGTTTGCATTTTTAAAAGGCACGGCCTGCGCAACCGCCGCAACCGGGGCAAAATTTGGGTAAAGATTTTGCGGCTCGATGTAATTGTCCCACCACCACGACGCGCCCGCGCCCGCGCCGCCGCCAAAAAGCGATGCCCACAAAGCATTGTGAAAATGGATTCCGGTCGGGTCGGCGGTCGAAAGATTTCCGCCGGTCGTGGTCAGGCCGAACTCGCCGTTCATCGTTGGTTTTCCAAAATCGTCCAAATAATTTTGGACACCGGCGACCAAAACGCGCTCCATGTTTGGCGTGTTGACATAATAATGCGTCTGCGTAAAATCAATGTCGGGATGGTTCCAGGCCTGCGGGTCGTAAAAATCTTGGGCATAACTCGTCGTGACCAAATGTTGGTACGGGTCGTTGTTTTTCAAAAAAGCGGCCATTTCGCCGTGCCAATTTGAAACATCGCCCTTTTTTTGGGCAAATTGGTCGGTCCAATCCACCTCGTTGAAAAGTTCCCAAAACGCGATGGCCCGCGAATATCCCCAGCGGGCCACGACATATCGGAGGCGGTTTTTGACGTGGTTTTTGGCTTCTGAATTTGTAAAAAAATCCCAAGTGTTTTGGCAAGTGCCACCGTTGGCCAAATTGTACGGGCTTTCGCTCCAATTCGGGTTGACCTGCGACGAAACTTGGCCGTGGTGGTGCAAACAAAGCATGACATTCACGCCCCGCTCGGCACAAAAATCGAACAACCAATCCTGGTAAAAAGCATTGGTTTGTTTGTATTTCCGCAGCCCAGCGTAGCCATCCGAGCCGTTTTTCCATTCGAGGCCGAGGCCCCAACTGCAATGCCACATCCTGAAAAAATTGCCGCCGTTGTCGGCCAGTTTTGTCACCCATTTTTTAAAATCCAAATAGGCATTTCCGTTTTGCCAACCGATGTTTTCACCGACGGGGATGTACTGTTCGCCGTCGTCAAAATGAAGGTAATTGGTCTGGTCGCCGCGCACGAAACCTTTGTTTTTCAACGAGTTGGGTAGGGTAGCAGTGAAAGTTTGTTCGGGAAAATCGCCCGTTCCGGCGGCGTTCGTGCAGGAGATTTTGTATTTCCAAACGCCAATTTGGTCGGGCGAAAAACGGATTTTGAAACTGCCCGTGCCGACTGCGGCGAGTGTTCCGGTCTGGGTGTTCAAACTGTAATCTTGGATAAAAAACCCCTCGACCTGCCGCGTTTTTCCGTCGGGCGCGGTGATCGTGGCGGCGGTGCGGATTTCATCGTAATTATAAGGATTGGAAAAATTGGCGGCGATGGTGAGTTTTACCTCGAATTTTCCCCACATTTCGACGGTCGTGGCGGTGGGCACGGCGGCGGTGACGATTGGAATTTGAGCGGAGATTTGGGAAAGCACCAGAAAAGATGCGAGGGCGGAGATGTAAATTTTGAACATGGAACAAAAATACGGACAACGCATACATTTGCCCAATATTAAACAAATCGTTCTTGTTTTACACGGTACCAATTTAGAAAAATTGAACGAATATGAAACCACTCCGCTCCATTTTTTCGGCACTGCTTTTCCCCATTTCAATGGCCATTTTTGGTCAAAACCCGCTCGGCCAATCAACCTTATCAACCAATCAACTTATCAACCATCTAAAAATGGCAAATCGCAGAAAATTCATCCAGCAAATCGGACTCGGCGCGGCGACCCTCGCCGTCGGTTCGTCCGCATTTCCAAACATCATTTTTGGTCGGAAAAAAGAGCAAATCGGCGTCGCGCTGATGGGTCTCGGATATTATTCGACCGACCTGCTCGCCCCGGCACTGCAACTCACGAAGCACTGCAAATTGACGGGAATCGTCACCGGTTCGCCCGAAAAGGCAGCAAAATGGCAGCAAAAACATGGCATCCCCGACCGCAACATTTACAATTATTCGAACTTCGACAGCATCGCCAACAACCCGGAAATCGATGTGGTTTATGTGGTTTTGCCGCCGTTTTTGCACAAAGAATTTACGCTGCGGGCAGCGGCGGCGGGCAAGCACGTTTGGTGCGAAAAACCGATGGCGATGACCGCCGACGAGTGCCAAACGATGATCGATGCTTGCAAAAAAAACAAGGTGCAACTGACCATCGGCTACCGGATGCAGCACGAACCGAACACGCAAGAAATCATCCGGTATGGCCGCCAAAAGGTTTTCGGGCAGGTCAAGTTCGTCACCGCGTCCGCCGGTTTTCGGGCGGGCTGGAAAAGTTGGGACGACAACTGGAAAATGCAGCGCGAAAAAGGCGGCGGCGCGATGTTCGACATGGGCGTTTACAGTTTGAACGCGGCGAGGTATGCCGTTGGCGAAGAGCCGATTGCGGTCGTGGCACAGGAAAAAACCGACGAACCGGAGCGTTTTTCGAGGGCCGATGAAACGACGGTTTTTCAACTCGAATTTCCCGGCGGCGCGCTGGCAAATTGCATGACGACTTTCGGCATGAACATCAACACTTTGGAAGTGACCGCCGAAAACGGCTGGTACCGCCTCCAACCTTTTCAAGCCTACAACAACGTGCACGGCACGAACAGCCGCGGCGAAGCGATTGACCATTTTACCGAAAACCAGCAAACCAAACAAATGGACGAAGATGCGCTGGCGATTTTGAACAACACCGGCGTGCTCGTGCCGGGCGAGGAAGGTTGGCGGGACATCCGGGTTTTGGAGGCGATCCACAAATCTGCGATGGAGGGGCGGCGGATTTTGATTTGAAACTTGACAGGATTGGAGCGTTTTTATAATTTTCGAACTTCTGAAAAATGAATGACCAGACCTTGGTTTTGCTTTGCGGCATCCACAGTTTTGCCTTCGGAATTTTCCACCTGTTTTTCAGCAAACTGCTGAATTGGAAAACCGAACTTCCAAAAATCAACCGCACCAACCGAAGTGTTTATCAAATGCTGAACAACCAATTGATTTTGGTCGCTTTTGGCATCGGGGCATGGTGTTTTTATTTTGGCGAAAGCCTGCTCCAAAATCCAGCGACCCGGTTTGTTTTGGGCATCATGGCTGCATTTTGGCTGGCTCGTTTGGTGCAGCAATTCATTTTTTTAAAACAAAACCATTGGTCGATGTGGCTATTGACCGGGTTGTTTGTCGTCGGGGTTTTGATTTTTGGGAAGGCTGCATTTTATTGAAAAATATGAATCTAAAATTAACGATGATAAATTTTTTCAAACCTCGTCTCCCAAAATCCCAGCTCCAAAACCTCCTTTTTTTATGCCTTTTGGCATTTTCCGAAATCCTAACCGCCCAAGTCGGCGTCGGCGCAAAAGCCCCCGCCGACGCGGAAATCATTTTTGACGGCAGTCGAAAAATGCTCGATGAAAAATGGACCTATTGGAACGGCCCGCGATTGGCCGCGACTTTGCCGGTAAAATGGGAAATCGTGCCCGACCCGGCGGGCGGCGGCACGGCGATGAACAGCAACGACCCGGCAGCGGCAGGCGGAAAATATGGCGCGGCTGACCTCGTGACCAAAAAAGAATACCGCGATTTCAGGCTGCACATCGAGATGTTCATTTCCGAAAAAGGCGGAAACAGCGGTGTTTATCTCCAAAACCGCTATGAAATTCAGGTGCTTGATGGCGACACGACTTCGCATGGCATGGCAGCGGTCATCAACGAAACCGCCTCGCCGTACCGATTTTACAATGGCATTGGAAAATGGAATGCCTACGATATCGTGTTCCGCGCGGCGCGTTTCAAAGATGGGCAGCGGAGCGAAAAAGCGATGCTTTCCATGTTTTTCAACGGCCAAAAAGTGTATGTCAACCAAACAATCAACCAAGTTTGGGGCGGGCCAAATTCAGGGATTGACGGCGGAAACGACGGCGGAAAAGGCATCACCGACACGCCCGGCGGCCTGAAATTGCAGGCCGAAGGCCACAATGTTTTGTACCGCAACATTTGGATAAAAGAACTGGATCTGCAGCAGCCCGAAACCGACATTTTTGCCGAGCAAATTCCGCTTTGGCCGAACGGCGCGCCCGGTTCCGAGTCCCGAAAAAACGAACCCGAACAGGCCAAAGATTGGTGGGTGAAAAATATCCACAACCCCTCGGTCACGGTTTTTTTGCCAGCAAAAGAGAAGGCGACGGGCGCGGCGGTCGTGATTTGTCCCGGCGGCGGGCACCGTGCTTTGGTTTACAATTCGGAAGGGCGCGACGCGGCGGTTTTTTTGAACAGCATCGGCGTGGCGGCTTTTGTGCTGAAATACCGGCTTTTTCGGGAAGAAAACTCAATTTATACCCTCGAAACGACCCGGCAGGATGCTTTGCGTGCCATGCGTTTGGTGCGCAGCCGGGCGGTGGAGTGGGGGATTGACGAAAATCGGATTGGAATCATGGGTTTTTCGGCGGGCGGCGAAGTGGTCTCGCAGGTGGCTTACGAAAATGGGAACGGCAACCCGAACGCGCCCGACCCAATCGACAAAATGAACGGTCGCCCGGATTTTCAGATTTTGGTTTACCCCGGGCCGCTCGGCGTGCCAGAGATTTTGCCAGCCGACGCGCCTCCGGCGTTTTTGGTCGCTGCGATCGACGACGAATGTTGTTCCGCGCCGGTTTTGAGTTTGCTGCAAAAATACCACGCGGCCAAAATCCCAGCCGAGGCGCACATTTACGCTCGCGGTGCGCATGCTTTCAACATGGGAAAAAGGTCGGATTTGGTCACTTTGAAAACTTGGCCGCAGCGGTTGGCGGATTGGATGAACGACAATTCAATTTTGAAGCGGTGATGTTCTAAATTCTACCATTTTGACAAAAAAATTCTCATTTTGGGAAAGAATTAAAAAGTAAACATTGCAAAACACATTGAAAATGAGTGCTTTAAAATTGGCAGCGCCTTTGGCCTACCTATTTATTTCTCCGAAGGTTTTCATCAAATCGTTGAACCTACTTGACTTCAAAAATGCTTTAAAAAATGCGGGCAAACTGGCTTTTTTATCTCGGCGTGGCAGTTAACACTTTCACGGTCCTGCTCACGATCTCGAACATGATGCTCTCGCAGCCTTTTTTGCAAGGCGAATTCGCACCCCCGGCCTCGGCGGACAGCATGACCGAAGTTGGCCGGCTGGTTTCGTGGCTGACCCCGATGTTTTTGGTTGCCGTGGTTGTGGCCGGTTTTTGGCTGCGCTCGAAAGGCAAATTGCTGGCTGCCAATATTTTGGTGTGCCTTCCAGCCTTGCCGATGCTCGCCGCGATTGTAATTTGTGGTGGGTTGGCGGTGCTTTTCATCCTTTTTGGCAACTGAGAAACTGTTTTAAAACTTCTTTTTGGCTGTTTTTACCACTCTTTTCCGATTTTTAAAAACTTATTTTCAAAGAAATATGAACCGATATTCCTTTAAAAATAAGTTTTCCAGAATCAAAAAATAGCGGCAAAACCAACTCAAAAGAAGTTTTAAAACAGTTTCTAAATTTTTTCGAAAAATGAAAAATATGGTTTCGCTTTTTTTCGCCGGGATGTTCACTTTGATGGGCTGTTTGTTCCTTTTCATCGCATGGCGGTCGGGCAAAAACACGGTGCTGATTTTGAAAATGGGCACAAAAACGCAGGGCATCGTGATCGAAAATGCGCCGCGAAAATTGAAAATCGGAGAATACGGAACGCCCACTTCGCGCGCGCCGGTCGTGCAGTTCAAAACCAATTTGGGCGAGACAATTACCTATTATTCAACCGATTACACCACGCCCGCGCAGTACGAAGTCGGGCAAACCGTAAACATTTGGTACCTGCCCGGCGATCCGCAAAAAGCAACTTTGGACGGAAAGGAAATCTGGATTTTGCCCGGTGTTTTTGGGGCGTTCGGCTTGGCTTTGAGTTTGATTGGGCTGCCGTGGCTGGTTCGGATTTTGTTTAATTTTTGAAAAAAATCAAGGCTCAATTATGATTTCAAGTTGCTGTTTCAAAAAGGTGCGTAGCACCTCGATATTTGTAGAAAAACAAGGAAAAGCGATTCAAAAGGTGCGTAGC
>JANNMS010000118.1:0-2159 GCA_031398055.1 Saprospirales bacterium
GACGCTGCCGTTCAAATATCGGTCAATCATCACGTCGCCGAGGACCATGATTTTTCGGTTTTTGAATTTTTGGAGAAAATTGGTGGTCGGCATTTTTTAAAAAGGCAAGTTTGAAATTAGAATTTTTTGAAAAAAATCGCCCTGCAAATTTCGTGAAAACCACTTTTCACAGGCCGAAAATCTCACCGCGACTTTTTAAACCAATACCGCATCAGACCCGCGACGGCCATAAATGATGGGTTCGCGGCCTCGTATTTTTCCAAATTGGCTTTTCCAACACCGTGCGCGCGCAGTTCGTCCTGCAAATATTTTTTGAAAAGCGGGACGATTTCGGACTGCGGTGTTTGGTTTTCAAAATGCGGTTTCATCCAATCGGCGTATTCCACGAGCCGTCGTTCGAGGTCGGCGAGGTGTTGTTTTTTGTCCGTTATTTTTCCAAAATGAGTGAGATAAAAAGTCTCGACCGGCAAATTCCTCAGCAGTTCGATGCTTGCCAGCCAATCTTCGATGTTAACGTCCGGCGGCGGACAGGGCGGCACGGCGATGCCCCGTCGGCCAATTTTCACCCCGCCGACATCGCCCGTAAAAACGACCGGTCGGCTGTGCCCCGCCCGGCCAAGCCGTTCGGACGGGGCCCCGGGTTCCGAAACTTCCCACGCGATGTGGTGAACGGCATGCCCCGGCGTGTGCCATGCCCGAAAATGCACGCCACCGGACTCGATAATTTCGCCGTGCGCGGGCGCAACCAATTGATTTTCAGGGATTGCTCGCATCTCGCCCCACAAACGTTCCATGTCCGAGCCGTAAATCTGGCGGGCAGAATTGTACAATTTTTCCGGCGCGGCGAGGTGCGGCAATCCTTTTGGATGGACAAAAATCTGCGCCCCGGACTGCTCGGCGATTGCCCAAGCCGCGCCCGCGTGGTCAAAATGGATGTGGCTGAGAAATACTTTTTTGATGTCGGAAATTTGAAAACCATGCTTTTTTACCTCGGTTTCGAGTTGCGGAAAAGTGGAGTGCGCCCCGGTTTCGACGAGCGAAACACCTGTTTTTCCGACGACCAAAAACGCGGCGATGGCTTCTGTCTTTTCGAGGAAATGGAGGTCGAGGATGTGGATTTTCATTTTTTGAAAGGTGGTTTTGGCTTTGATTTTGGGTAGCAAGTTTCAAGTTTTTTTAAAATGCAAATCACAAAACAGGTCAAAGAATTTCAACTTTTTCAAAGTAGTTTTTTTGGAAAAATGGCATTTCAACTTTTTCAAACTGTCCGTGCAAGGACAGGTTTTCAGTTGAAATGCAAAATTCATAATCCAATGTGGCCTATTCTGCGTTACAAGGTTTCAAATTTCTCAATCAAAAAATGATGTTAAAAAAATCTTTTTTCCTGTCTTTGACCGCATTTGCCTTACTTATTTCGTGCAATGCTTTCACTTCCAAACCAAGCCAATCTGCTGAAAAAGCATCGATGCCCGACACGACTGTGTACGGAATTTTGGACACAGCCACCTTCGCCGCTGGGTGTTTTTGGTGTGTGGAAGCCATTTTTGAACGATTGAAAGGTGTCAAAGAAGCGGTTTCGGGCTACTCTGGCGGCCATACAAAAAATCCGACTTATCAAGAAGTTGGCGGACACACCACCGGCCATACTGAAACGGTGCAGGTTTATTTCGACCCGAAAATCATTTCGTACCAAACTTTATTGGAAGTCTATTTTGCGTCCCAAAACCCGACACAAGTGAACGGGCAGGGGCCGGATAACGGCGATTCATACCGTTCGGTCATTTTTTATAAAAATGAAACGGAACGCAGTCAAGCCGAAGCATACAAAAAACTGCTCAATAATTCTGGTAAATATTCCAAACCCATCGCGGTCATCATTCAACCATTGGATGTGTTTTACATGGCCGAAGCGTATCACCAAAATTATGAAAAACTGCACCCCGAGAATGGTTATGTTCAAAATGTTTCTATCCCTCGGTTAAAACGGATGGAAGCCCAGTTTCCTCGACTGTTGAAATGAATCAGGTCAAACGCATTAAAATCCATTCCCGAAGGGAATCTATGTTTATAGCTCAGAGCAAGGGCATTTTCCTCAAATCCCGAAGGGATTTTATGTTTTCAGGCGCGAGTTTTTACATAAAATCCCTTCGGGATTTCTC
>JANNMS010000008.1:0-27862 GCA_031398055.1 Saprospirales bacterium
TGCGTTCCCTAAAAACGAGGAAGTTGTTTTGTTTCTGAAATTGGGGGTTGTATCTAAAAGAATTGTCTAGTATTTTCATCTTTTTTAATGGAGGGCGGATTTTATTCCGCCTTTTTTAATGGCGGAATAAATTCCGCCCTCCATTAAAAAAGATGAAAATCCTCGACATTTCTTTTCGATACAACCCCCATTTTCAGAACCAAAACACCTTCCTCGTTTTTCGGGAACGCTACCTCGGCTATCTTTCTGAACTTTCGAAAAATGGACACGAAGTTTTGATGGTTCACTGCGGAAATTGGGGTGGCGAATTTTCGGAGGCCGGCATCCGGCATTTTATTTTTCGAAAAAAACCATCGCTTTTTTGGCTGCCGGGACGATTGCTTTTTCGATTTCGAAACGAAAAATTGGACATGATTTTGGTGCACGGTTTGGTTTCGCCGGTGCAGGTTTTGTTTTTAAAAATGGGTTTTTCGATTTTCAACTTGTTGAATTTCAACAACTTAAAACCAAAAACAAAAATTTCCAGCCCAAAAATTTACTGTATCCACCACGCCGAAAAACCCGCAACCCATCTCAAAAGTTTGCTTCAAAAATTGGCCGACCGACTTGCCGTTGATGGCTATTTTTTCGCCTCGCTCGGCAATTCCAAACTTTGGCTCGACCGAAAAATCATTTTTTCAGAAAAAAAAGTGGCGGAAGTGATGGAAATTTCCACCCATTTTCAACCAAAAAATAAACTCGAGGCGCGCCAAAAACTCAATTTGCCAGCGGAAAAAACCATTTTGATTTGGGTTGGCCGGTTGCATTTTTTGAAAGACCCGATGACAGTTTTGAAAGGTTTTCAACTTTTTTTGGAAAAAGAAAGCCGCGAAAAAAACGAGGCGGCACTCCCCCATTTTTACTTTATTTTTCAAAAAGATGAATTGCTCGGCGAGGTAAAAAATTTGTTGGAACGGTCAGGAATTTTAAAAAAACAGGTTCATTTGCTGGGAAAAATTGACCACCCTGATTTGGAAAATTGGTTTTCGGCAGCCGATTTTTTTGTTTCGGGGAGTCGGTACGAAGGCAGCGGGACGGCTTTGGCAGAGGCGATGGCTTGTGGTTGCGTTCCGGTTGTTTCCGATATTTCGGCTTTCAAAAGTATCACTGAAAATGGCGCAGTGGGATGGCTTTTTGAAACCGGAAATCCAGAAGATTTTGCCAAAAAACTGAGCCAAGCCATTGAAAATCAATCAGATAAGTTTCGCGAAAAAATTATTTTACATTTTAAAAAACACCTTTCGTGGCAAGCGATTGCCAGAAAAATGGTTGAAATTGGAGGTCGGAATTTGTTCCGGCATAAACTTTAAAAGGCGGAATAAATTCCGTCATTTGCAAAAAAATGGAAAGAAATAAACTTATTTATCGCGTTTTGGCCATTGTTTTGGTATACATCATGCTCAAATTTTTAGGCGGTTCGTTCGGCCAAATGGCCTTGTATCCGGTGACTTTGCTGGTGACTTTTTTGCACGAATTCGGCCACGCGCTCGGCGGAATTTTGACGGGCGGAAGAGTTGCCGGTTTGAACATCGCTGCCGATGGTTCTGGTTACACGACCACGGTTGGCGGCAATCGTGCGGTCATTTTGATGGGCGGATATTTGGGGAGTGCTGTGCTCGGAAATTTGCTGTTTTTTATCGGCGCACGGCAACGGCAATTGACGCAGGCGACTTTGCTGGTGTTGGCAGTTTTGATGGCACTCGTTGCGTTTTTTTGGTTTGAAAGTTTTCAAAGCACGGGTTTGTTGCTGGTTTTTGCGGCAATTTTGGCATTTATCGCTATGAAAACGACTTGGGATCAAGATGTTTTGATGTTTTTGGGATTGGCGGCGGTGCTTTATATTATCCAAGATTTTAACGTCGGACCGAGTTCAGATTTGGCGATGTACGAACAAACGGTTGGCATTTTTCCTTCAAAAATTTGGATGTATTTGTGGCTGGCATTGGCTGGTGTGCTTTTTTATTTTAATTTGAAAAACATTTTTCGGCGTAGAATTTAACAAAAAATGTCAAAATTTTGGTCAAAAAAGCCACCTTGGGCAATCGTTTTTTTGGGTAGTTTGCTGGCCGTCGCCCTGCTCCGCGATTTGATTGCGAACGACCGGCCGCTTTTTTGCCAAATTGATGGGCAGACTTTTTTTCCTGCTTTCCGAACCATTTTTACCGACGCCGACCGGGTAAATTGGCGGCCTCCGTTCGATGTGATTCACCGCGAAAATTTGTGGCATTCCTTTGATTATCAATCAGTTGTTTTCTGCCCTGTGCCATTTCGCGCTGGGCAGACCATCAAAAAAGCAGACTGGCAGCGGCCATTTTCAACCGTTAAAATTGAGGAAAAGAAATTCAAAACTTGGTTCGGCACGGACGGTTCCGGGCATGATGTTGCTGCTGGAATTGTTGCTGGAACTTGGGTTGCAATTTGGGTTGGAATTTTAGCGATGGGCGTGGCGGGTTTGATTGGAATTTTGCTCGGTTCGTTGGCCGGATATTTTGGAGATGACCGTTTGCAAGTTCGGCGCGGCGTTTTATGGGCAAATTTTTTGGGCGTGCCGACGGCCATTTTTTTTGCCCTCGTGCCCCGAAAATATTTTTTGTTCAACCATCCTGATTGGTTGGAAATTGGTCAGAGCATTTTTATTTTCATTTCTATTTTATTGGTTTTCAATTTTTTAGGTCGCCAAATTTCGCAAACAAAATATTTTTCAAAAAAAATTACCATCCCCGCCGACCTGCTGGTGATGCGTTTGACCGAGATTTTTTTGGCTATTCCTGGTTTTATCGTGGTGATTTCGGTGGCGGCAGTGGCTTCGTTAAGCCGGATGCCGCTTTCTTGGATGGTCGTGATTGTCGGGTGCATCAGTTGGATGGGCGTTGCTCGGCTGCTTCGTGCAGAACTTTTACGTGTCCGGGAAATGGAATTTGTGGAGTCTGCACGCGCGCTCGGTTTGCCAGATTCAAAAATTATCCTTCGCCACGCTTTGCCAAATTCGCTCCGTCCGGTTTGGATTGCCCTCGCGCTCGGCATGGCCGGGGCTGTGATGTTGGAGGCTTCGCTGTCGTTTCTCGGTTTTACTTCGACGCAGGCCGGGACTTCGTGGGGCAGTTTGTTGAACGAGGGGCGTGGAAATTATCAATTTTGGTGGGTTTCTGTTTTTCCGGGCATCGCAATTTGCCTCACGATTTTGGCTTTGCACGCCGTTTCCGGGCGAGAAAATTGAGGGTTTTGAAATTCAAATTTTAAATAAATTTTTCAAAAAATGACTTTGACCAATTTGCTCCACCGCTACGTTTCGTACAATTTTTGGGCAAACAAACGCCTCGCCGATTTGCTGTCCAAATTGCCCGAAGACTTTGTAAATCAAGAGATTACGTCCAGTTTTCCGTCCATCCGAAAGACGATTTTGCACAATTACGGCGCGGAATATCTTTGGCTGCAACGGCTCAACGGCAACTCGCCATCCAGTTTTCCGCCTGCCGAGGTGGCTGGCTGGTCAACGTCTGAGGTTTTTGAAAACTGGGTGAAAAACGCCGCCGATTTCCGGGATGAAATCCGCTCGAAAGATGCTGAATATTTTTCTGAAATATGCAAGTACCGTTTTTTGAACGGCACGGAAACCGAGTTGCTGCGTGCGGAAATTGTCCAACATTGCATGAACCACAGCACTTTTCATCGTGGACAAATTATTATGATGGCGCGGCAATTGGGTTTGACCGAAATTCCGGGGACGGATTTTAGCACTTTTTGCCGAGAAAACCCCTGAATTGAATTTGGATTATTGCCTTTGTTGGCGTCCTCGCCAACAACTTTTTTTCGCTGATTTTCCTTGAAAAATTAATTGTTGGCGAGGACGCCAACAAAGGCAGAAAAAGCCGCTTATTTTTCCCAAATCTACAAATACCGTTTTTTGAACGGCACGGAAACCGAGTCGCTGCGGGCAGAAATTGTCCAACATTGCATGAACCACAGCACATTTCATCGTAGACAAATTGTTATGATGGCTCGACAGTTGGGTATTTCTGAAATTCCGAGCACCGATTTCATCGTTTTTTGCAGGGAAAACCCTTGATTGAATTAGGCATTTTTCCGTTTCCACGTTTACTAAACTTTTAAAAGTTTAGTAAACGTGGAAATGAAAACGTGGCCGCGATGAATTCACAGAATTTTGGAAAAATCTCCGTCCAAATTTCAAGTTGAAAACTGGTTTTCAATTTTTTACACATCTCATTTTATTTTGAAGTTCAGATAAAATTGAAGTAGCGAAGTCACCTGATTTTGCAAAACGGGTGGGCTGGATATTTAAAGGAATTTAAACTTTGCAAGACCAAAATCCGGTCGAGGCATGAAAATTGATTCTTTTAAAACAGATACTATCCACTTCAAAATAATGAATTTCAAAAATAAAACTGCTCGCCTCCTCCTTTTTTCGGTGGTGTTTTTTTGCGCCAGCCGACTTTCCGCTGTGCCAATTGTTCAGGAATTTTACTTGCCCTATCCTGAAAATCAAGTTTTTAATGCTTTCAAATCCATTTTTCCCGACAACATTTCTTGCGGCTGGCCGACATCCATCCCGGATGTTTCCGCGCCGGTTCGGTGCTACATTTCGATTGCACCGTTTTTGGCGAGTACCGTCATTTATTACGACCAATGGGAAGATGGCTACGAAACCGAACTGACTTCGCCGACCCAAACTTCCACAAAAATCTGGGGCGACGGCAACGCGGCGAACGGCATCCCGCCCGGTTTCACGACCGATATTATCAATGCCGGGCAGGCCGTGATTTTGCAAAACAACATCAATCCAGCCAATTTGACGCTCGTGGATTACGACGGCCGCGACCGAATCGGCGTTTCAAAACCAGTCTCCGTGACCAAATCACACTGGGCAACGGGTTCTGAAACACTGCTCGCCGGGACGATGCTCGTTTATCCAACTTCTGATTGGGGGACATTTTTCAAAATTCCGCTTGGCGAAAACGTAAATACTTCCATTCAATCTTTTTCGTATTCTGGTTTTTCCGTAATGGCTTCAACTGCCGGGACTTTGGTAAATATTGATGCAGATGCCAACGGCACGTTTGAAATCAATATCACTTTGGGAAAAGGCGAGGCGTACCAAGTCAACGGCGGGGTGCAAAAAGGGGCGCGAATCCAGTCGTCGCAGCCCATTCAAGTTTACCTGACCGCTGGCGACATCTGCGATATTTATGAAAACCGTTGGTTCAACATTCCGCCGCTCTCAAAGTGGGGCAATTATTTTTTCGGGCCAGTTTCCGGGACGGATAAAATGTATGCGATTTACAATCCGAACACGACTTCGATAACCATAAAAAGGCGAAACAGCAGTGGAAATATGTCCGATTTGGATGTCGCAGCCAACGCAGTGGCGTTCACGACCGGTGTTTTAAATTCTGGTTTTCAGTTTTTTTCAAATGACGGAAGCCCATTTTTGGTCTTGGCGATGTCCGATGCTTCGAATCCGCTCAACCTTTTCAACCGCGATTTTGATTGGGGCTCGACGCTGCTGCCGGAAACGGAATTGAACCAACAAGTCATCGTTGGCTGGGCACCGGGGCACGACCCAAATTATTCATCTTCCGAAAATTCCGCGCCGGTTTGGGTGACGGTTTCGAGTGCAAAAGGCAACTCGCTGATTGCTTCCGCGAAAGTTTGCGTGGACTACGACGGCGACGGAACGGGTTCATTTACAGACAGTTATGGGCGTGGGTACGATGCTGAACTCAACCTGGCCGCGCTCGTCAGCCAAAAAGTTTACGACCCGGACGGCGACCAAACCAATATGCTTTTGTACGTCTGCGACGGCAGCAATGCTTTGATTTCTGCGGTTTGGGGCGAGGATGCTTCGACGGCTTCGCCGGGTTCGCCGGGGCTGGATTTGGGAAATGGGATTCCGGGAATCGAACCTTTTTATGCCTACAAAACTGGAAATCTTTTTACCGACCTGAATTCCAATGGTTTGTACAACATCGGCGACGTGGTGCAATTTAAAATCGGCATCGCAAATCAAGGTTTGGTGGCCACGACGGGCAGTTACAACGTGCAGGATTTGTTGCCGAGTTACGTAACTTATGTTGCGGGTTCGACGCAATTGACGGTTCCGGGGCCAGTCGTCACCTCGATCGCCGACGCCGGTTCGACCACTTTTCCGCTCGACGAAGGTGGCAAAAACGTTACTTTAACTTTAAACCCGGGGCAGGAAGCCTACGTCACTTTTCGGGCAACCGTTACCGGAGGCGGATGCCCAACTAACACGGCGACCGTTTCAAAAGCAGGGTTGATTTATACCCCAACTTGGACTTTCTGTTCCGTTGTCTCCATTGAAATTTGCGCCAATTCAATTGACGACGACCAGGACGGGTTTACAGATTGCAACGACCCAGATTGTTTCGCGGCAACGGCAACGGGCGGCCAATTTTGCCTCGGTGCGACCATTTCTTTGACCTCGTCCGGCGGGACTTCGTACAATTGGACGGGGCCAGCGAGTTTCAGTTCGACTTTGCAAAATCCGACGCGCACGAACGCAACGGCTATAATGTCAGGAACTTACACCGTGACGATAACTGGTTCGGGTTGCACAGCGACAAAAACGGCAACCGTAAATGTGGCCAATTGCAGCCCTTCGTCGGCTGCCTGCGAAACGAGTTCCTGCGTCGGTGCGAGCCTGATTTCCAGCGGGACTTTTGAAAGTTTTTCGGTTGGCTCGCCCGGTTTTACCACCGATTTCAACTATGTAAATTGCGGGAGCATCACGAACGGCTACTATTCTGTGGTTCAAAATGCCAACAACTGCAACGCACTTTGGACAGCCGCGCCCGACCACACTGCTGGAAATGGCAATGGAAAATACCTCGTCGCCGATTTCGCCACGACCTCGCCGGGACAAAATTTGAACGGCAATTCAGTCTCCGGGGAAATTTTTTACGTCGCCTCGATTCCCGTTTCGGCAGCCACGACTTACTGTTTTTCAGGCTGGTTTTTAAAAATATGCTCGTCGTGTTCCGGCGAGCCGGATTTCAGGTTTTTGGTCAACGGCATCCAAATCGGGACGATTTCGGGTTCAAGTTTGAGCACCGGGGCTTGGACGAAAAAGGGTTTCAGTTTTTTGACCACCGATTTTGGAAACCCTTCGACGGTCACGATTTCCATTGCCCAAAATAGTTTTGGTTCAAATGGCTATGACCTCGCGCTGGACGACATCGAATTGCGGCAGGTTTTGTCCGGTTCCACGCCCACCGTCACGAACGACGTGGCGGTTTCCTGCGATGAAAACCCCGTGACAATCAATGTTTTAACAAACGATGCGGGTTACGTTGGCTCCACGTTGAGCATCGTTTCGCAGCCACCGACGACGGCTGGGACGGTTTCGATTTCGGGCACGAATTTGGTTTTTACACCGATTCCGGGGTTTGTCGGGCAGGCCAGTTTTTCCTATTCGGTTTGCGGGGCGGTGTCGAACGGTTGCTGCGCGACGGGCGTGGTGACGGTGACGATTGACCCGGTTTCGCCCATTGCGGGCAGCGATTCGCCGGTTTGCGCGGGGGTTGATATGCATTTGACGGCTTCGGGGGGAAATACGTATGCTTGGACGGGGCCGAATGGCTTCACCGCGAGCACGGCTTACGCAACTATTTCAAACGCAACTATCGCTGCGACAGGCACTTACACGGTGACGGTGACCAATAATTCCGGTTGCTCGGCGCAGGCATCTGCGGCGGTCGTGATAAATACTTGCGTGGTGAACCGCAGCCCGGAATGCAATTGCAATTGATTGAAAAATAGGCACTTTTTGCTGTTGTTGGCGTCCTCGCCAACATCAATTTCGAAAGGAAAGGGTTGTTGGCGAGGACGCCAACAACGGCAAAACATTTCAAAAAACAAGTCATTGTAAAATAGAAATCATGCAATGTTTTTATAAAAAATATTTTTCAAAAAAAATTTCCAAGTGGCCGATTTGGCTACTGGTTTTGGTGCTTGCCACTGTTTTTTTTGGAACAGCAAATGCCCAAACGCCCGGTGGCGTTTCCACAAACCTGACGCTCTGGCTACGGGCAAACGCAGGCGTGACCGGCGCGACAAATGCCTCCGCGTGGGCTGACCAATCAACAGGAGGAAACAATGTTACGCAAGCGACCGGCGGCAGCCAACCCGTCATCAACGCTGGCAGCACGGCGAACGGCATCAATTTCAATCCCGTTTTGACTTTTGACGGGACGGCAGACATCATGTCAACCGCCGCAGCCGTCATGACCGAGGCCGAGTGCATGAACACGGGCGCGACGGATGCAAACTCGCAATACATAGTTTTTAGAAAAAGAGGTGCCGACCAGCCAGTTTATACCTATTCGACGGGCGGCGCAGCGGCTTTTGATGTTGGTTTTAATTCAAACGGAAATATTTACATCGCCAACAAAACCACCGATTGTGGCACACCGCCGACCCTCGTGCCGAGCATGATTTCGTTCAACGGAATTTCTACGACGGGCAGCACCGGCGCGCGTTTGAACGGCACGGCGGGCGCGACCGTCACCGGGACGCGGACGGCTTCGGGCAATCAGCGTTTTTGGATCGGCGGGCGCGGAACGACCCTTTTTAACAACTGCGACATTGCGGAGGTGATAAATTACAATGCCAGCCAAGCGGCAAATGTGGACAGGATTGAAACTTATTTGGCCGTAAAATATGGCATCCACAAAGCCAATAATTACGTCCATTCCGGCGGCACGACGATTTGGAACGCCACGACAAACGCGACTTGGCACAACGACGTGGCGGGAATCGGCCGGGACGACATGGGCGGTTCGGCCAACACGGGTTTGGTTCAAAAACAGTCCACTTGTACCAACGGCGCGGACATCGTGACGATGGGTTTGGGGACAATCGCAACTACCAACCTTGCCAACTCGAACACTTTTTCTGCCAACCAATCTTACCTAATTTGGGGACGCACGACGGGCGCAATTGCTTGGCAATCAACGGAATCGCCCTCGGTGGTTCGGCAAAGACTGACCCGCGAATGGAAAACTTCGGAAACGGGAACAGTCGGCTCGGTGCAAGTCCGGGTGCCGGACAACAGTTCGACTTTGACAAACAAACTGCCCGCCGAGGTCGGTTCGGCGGTCTATCTTTTGACGGATGCCGACGGCGATTTTTCGAGCGGCGCGACGGAATATTTAATGACTCTAAATGGCACGAATTGGGAAACGACAGTTGATTTGACGGACGGACAATTTTTCACTTTTGCCACCAGAATATTGGAAACACCCGGCGGCGTGACCGGTGCGGCCATTTGGCTGAAAGCAAACACGGGCGTGACGACGGGCGCAACCCTCACTTGGGCCGACCAATCGGGCAACAGCCGAAACGGCGTGCAGGCAACAGCCACCAACCAACCGACCTTGACCGCGACTTCGATAAATTACAATCCCGCTTTGACTTTTGACGGGACAAACGACTATTTGACCGTGCAAAACTTGGCCGGTCTGCCCACCGGGGCGGCGCAAGTCGAGGAATTTGCGGTGGCAAACAACTTGAACACCGCCGGAAACTGGCAACATATTTTGGTTTACGGCACGGGCAGTTCCACCCAAATGTTCAGTACTGGAAAATTGAACAACAGCGCAAGTGCTATCACTGCTTTGTATGGTTTCAATGCCGCAAGTTCTTGGTTGGAGTTTACGGGCGGTGCCCCCGTGCTTTTGGACGGCAAGTACACGGGCACGGAAGGTTGGATTTCAACTTACGGCACCTTCAAAGGTTCGGTCGTTTCCAGTGCAAACAAAACCACCGCTGCGGGTTATGTCGGCGTGGACGCGGCACTCGCTGCCACCACGCACTGGAACGGAAATATTCCAGAGGTCATTTTATATCCCACGAACCTCGCTGCCGGCGATGCCCAAAAAGTCAATTCTTATCTGGCCATTAAATATGGTATCACGCTCTATCAAACCCCTGCCTTAAATTATCTGGCTTCCGATGCCTCGGTAATTTGGAACGGCACCACGAACTCCGCGAACAAAGAAAATATCGCGGGCATTGGGCGCGACGACCTGTCGGCACTTAATCAAAAACAGTCCCGCTCGGTCAACACCACTTCTTCCGGCGACCTCGTGGCGATGGGTTTGGGGACAATCGCGACGAACAACACCGCCAATTCAAATACTTTTTCTGCCGATAAAAACTTCATGATTTGGGGCGACAACGGCAGCGCAAATGCTTGGCAATCAACGGAATCGCCCGCCAGCCGAATGCGTTTGACCCGCGAATGGAAAATTCAGGAAACCGGCACGGTCGGCTCGGTGCAGGTTCGGGTGCAAGACAACTCCGCAAGTTCCGGGGGAGAACTGCCCGCCGAATCAACCACTGTTTATCTGTTGACCGATGCCGACGGCGATTTTTCGAGCGGCGCAACAGAGGTGTCGATGACTTTAGTCGGAACGAATTGGGAGGTCAGCCATGATTTTTCAAACGGCCAATATTTCACGTTTGCCTCACAAATTCCGACCGCGCCGGGGGGAGTTTTGAATTCCGCAATTTGGGTAAAAGCAGATTTGGGCGTGACGACGGGCGCGACATTCACTTGGACTGACCAATCTGGCAATAGCAGAAATGGCGTTCAATCCACCGCCACGAACCAACCAACGCTCACCGCGACTTCGATAAACTACAATCCGGCGGTCACTTTCGACGGAACAAATGATTACTTGCCCGTTCAAAATTTGGCAGGTTTGCCGACGGGCGCATCGCCGGTCGAGGAATTTGCGGTGGCCAAAAACTTGAACACTGCGGGCGGTTGGCAGCATATTTTTACCTACGGAACGGCCGCATCGGGTCAAGCATTTGGTTTGGGAAAAAACACGGGCAACGCAAATGCCGCCGCGATTCTTTACGCATTGGACGCGGTCAGTACTGGTTTGGAATTTACGGGCGGCGCGCCCGTGCTTTTAGACGGAAAATATACCGGAACCTCTTCGTTGATTTCAACTTTTGGAACGGCAAAAACGGCATTTGCGGCTGCCGCAAACTTGACGACCGCCGCCGGGTACATCGGCGTTGACCCCGCAATTGCCGCCGGAACTTATTGGAACGGCAATATCCCTGAAATCATTTTGTACCCGTCCAACCTCACGACGACCGAGGTGCTGCGGGTCAATTCTTATTTGGCCATAAAATATGGCATCACGATTGACCAAACGACGGCGCAAAATTATTTGGCCTCGGATGCTTCGATGATTTGGAACGCCACGACGAATGCAGGTTTCAAAAACAACATCGCCGGAATCGGCCGCGACGACCTTTCCGCGCTCAATCAAAAACAATCAAAAAGTGTAAACACCGCCTCGTCCGGGGATTTGGTGGCCATGGGTTTGGGAACGATTTCGACAAACAATGCCGCCAATTCCAACACCTTTTCTGCCGATAAAAATTTCATGATTTGGGGCGACAACGCGGGCGCAAATGCTTGGCAATCAACGGAATCGCCCTCGCTTTTGCGGCAGCGATTGACGCGGGAATGGAAAATTCAGGAAACTGGCACGGTCGGTTCGGTTTTGGTGCGGGTGCAGGATGACGGCGCGTCCTCGGGCGGAGAATTGCCGGCCGAAATCACGACAGTTTATCTTTTGACGGATGCCGACGGCGATTTTACGAGCGGCGCGACGGAAACCGCGATGACCTTGACGGGCACGAACTGGGAGGCGAGTTTTAATTTTTCAAATGGTCAGTTTTTCACGTTTGCGACGCAAGTTTTGCCACGTCCCGGCGGCGTGAGTGTCATGCCGCAAACTTGGTTCAAAGCCGACGCGGGCGTTTCGACCTCCGGCGCAATCGTAACTTCTTGGACAAATCAAAACACCACGAACACCGCAATTCCGAACGTAACTGGTTCAACAGGAAGCACTTACACGAGCGGCGACGGCGTCAGTTATTTGCCTTCGATTGCTTTTTCGGTGGTTACGCCACCGCCACTTTCTTCGGTGACGAGCACGGCGAGCGATTTTATTTCGGCCACCGCCGGGACAATTTATGGCGTGGTGATTGACAATATCAGTGCTACAAATAATTATGCTTTTGGCTACGGCACGAGCCTCGGCACGACTCCCGGCACTGAAATTTCGATGCAGCGCGGCGGCACGGTGCTCGATTTTACGACTGGAAATGGCATTGGAAATGCTTGGCTGCCGAACAACGGCACGTACAGCACCGAGGCTTCGGTCATTTCTGCGAAGTTCAACAACAATTCAACCGCAGACGATTACAGTTATTTTAACGGAAAAGCCGGCACGGTGGGCAACGCCCCGACCGATGCAATCACAAATGGAAAAGTTTTTGTCGGAGGTGTGGCGAACGGCTACGGCCAATCGTCTTTCGACGGAACGGTCGCCGAAATCGCCAGTTTCAATTCCGTTCACTCGAACGCGGACAGAAACATGGTCGAAAGTTATTTGGCCGCAAAATGGGGCATCACCCTCGACCAAACGACCCCCACAAATTACAACGGCACAGGCAGTTTGACTTATTGGAATGCCACGACAAACGCAGGTTACAACAGCCGAATCACGGTCATCGGGCGCGACGATTTTTCGGCTTTCAATAAAAAACAGTCCAAAAGTATCCATTCTGGAACCTTGGTCCGATTGGGTTTGGGAACGATTGCGGCCACAAATGCAGCCAATTCGAACACTTTTTCAACAGATTTGAACTTCTTGGCCTTCGGCGACAACAACGGCGCGAACACCGTCCAAAACACCGACAAACCAGTCGGAACCTGCGGTCGCATGACCCGTATTTTTAAAGTCCAAGAAACCGGGACGGATATCTCGAACGTGGCCGTAAATTTTGATTTGTCCACATTATCAACGACTTATGGAAGTTACGCGGCCAGCGGTTTGAAGTTGGTTGTAAATAGTGCAGCCAGTTTTTCGACCGTTTTGAGGTCGTACACGGCTTCGAGTTACACGTCTGGAATCGCTTCTTTTTCGGGCGTTGATTTGGACAATGGCGAATTTTTCACCCTCGCCGTGCAAGACATTGGTTTCACGCCCTCGGTCAGCAGCAACTCGCCAGTTTGCGCCGAATCGGCTTTGAATTTGACGGCAAACGGCGGCACGACCTATTCGTGGGCGGGGCCGAGCGGCTTTTCATCCGTTCAGCAAAATCCCACAAATCCTTCCGCCCAATTTGGGGATGCCGGAGTTTATTCCGTGACTATTTCAAATGGTTTTGGGTGCAGCGCGGTTTTGACCACGACTGTTGCCGTGCTGAATTGCGACCCGACCGTTTGTTCCCAAACAATTTGCAACAACGTCACCGCGACCGGAACCATCAACGCGACCGATGCCGACGGCGATATTTTGACCGATACTTTATTTCAAAGTCCCGCGCACGGCACCATTTCGATTGTTGGAAATAACTACACCTACACGCCCACCGCAAACTACGTCGGCGAAGACTTCATCATCATCCGAAGTTGCGACCCGTCGGGCGCGTGTGTTTATTGCGTGAAAAATTTTGTCATGCAAGATTGCAGCAACCCGCCAGTTTGCGGCACGGCAAATACATTGACAACTTGCAAAGGTGTGGCGGCTTCCGGAACGTTAAATGCCACCTCGCCGAACGGCCTCGCCATCACCTATTCCATTGTAAGTCAACCAAGTAGCGGTACAATTTCGCTGGTCGGGGCGGTTTTTACTTACACTCCGGTGCAAGGTTTTGAAGGTTCGGTTTCGTGGGTTTACCGCGCCACGACCGCCACAGGTTGGGTGAATTGCACGGTGACGATTTACGTTGAAAACTGCTTTGAGGATTGCGACGGAAACGGCTGCGCGGCCAATCTTATCACTGGCGGCACTTACCCAAATGGTGGTTCGACCTTGTTCCAACAAAATAATATCGCCGTTTCGAGCAGCACAACTTACTGTTATTCAATCACTTTGACCAACAATTGCGCCGCCTGCCCGACGACCGCGACCGTCAATTTTTACGCCGGAGCGATTTTGCTGGGAACGATAAATTACAACGAACTGCCGCTGAACGTGGCCACCGTCAAAGGTTTTTCGTTCAGTACCAACGACATTGGAAACCCAGCGACCATCAATTTTTCGGTGACACAATCTGGTTTCGGCAACTCCGGCACCGATATTTTGGCGACAAGTGCATCCTTAAAAATCATCACCGGTTGGGGAACGCCCGAAGCCAACGAAGACGCAGGAATTTCACTTTGCAAAAACTCCGGGGCGTTCACCGCGTCCGTTTTGTCAAATGACGGAAACGTCTCGACCTCGCCAACTTTGACTTTGGTCACGAGTTTGCCCGGCGCGACCGGCACGGCTTCGGTTTCGGGGACGAACATCATTTTCACGCCGAGCGCAACTTTTGTCGGCACGGCAAGCATCACCTATCAAATTTGCAATGGCACTTGCTGCGACCAAGCCGTTTTGACAATTGACGTGGTCGAACCGGCTGTTTCACTCAGTCCCATGTCGGTTTGCCCCGGCAACTTTGCCACAATAATTGCCAACGTCACCGGAATTGACACGACAAACGCAACTTATCAATGGCAATCCTCGCTCAATAATTCAACTTGGACGACCATTTCCGAAGCAATCGAAAGAAAGTACACACCTGCGAGTTTGACGCAAAGCACTTATTTTCGGGTAATTATGTCGCCGCTGAGTGTCGGTTGCTCGGCCATCACTTCGGCTTCGGCTTTGGTTTCAGTGGTTTCATATTCATATTCCGGGAGCGCGGGCGTTGACCAAACACACTGCAACATCCCCGTTTTTACGATGGCCGCGACGTCCGCTTCGCCGGGCACGGGAACGTGGTCAGTGACCTCCGGCACGGCAACAATTTCAAATGTAAATTCCAACACGAGCAACGTAACTGCCTCAACCACAAACGTTTCGCTCGAATGGTTGGTAAATATCAGCGGCTGCGAATTCCGGGACACAGTCGCTTTGACCAGCAATATTTTGTTGATTTCGGCCAGCAACAACGGGCCGACTTGCCCAAATTCATCGTTGCAATTGTTCAGTTTGCCGGGCAGCATGGTTTCATATTCTTGGTCGGGACCGGTGAGTTTTTCGAGCAGTTTGCAAAATCCGGTCATCACTTCGGCACAGGTCGTCAATTCGGGAACGTACACCGTGACCATCACCGATTCGACGGGCTGTTCTGCGAGTGGCAATACTACTGTTACAGTAAATGCTGCGCCTGCCACGCCGGGGGTGATTAGTCATTAATGAAGGTTTAGAATGTTTAGAGAGGTTTAAAAGGTTTAGTTTCGCGTTTAATTTAGAAGATCTAAACTGTTTAAACTTTCTAAACCTTCTAAACTAATTTATGGTAAAAACCCTTTTCCTCGACCGCGACGGCGTCATCAACCAACGAGTTCCGGGCAATTACATCCGACGCACCGAAGACTTTATTTTTTTGAAAAATGTGCCCGAGGCCATCGCGCAGCTTTCCAATATTTTCGACAAAATTTTTGTGGTGACCAACCAGGCCGGCGTCGGCAAAAGTTTGATGAACGAGACCCAACTCGCTGGAATTCATTTATTTATGGAAATGAAAATCCGAGAAACGGGCGGACGAATCGATGGCATTTATTTTTGCCCGCACCGCCCCGACGAAAATTGCAACTGCCGAAAACCCGCGCCCGGCATGGCTTTTCAGGCAAAAAAAGACTTCCCGGAAATCGATTTTTCAAATGCTTGGATGGTTGGTGATTCGGCTGCGGACATCCTTTTTGGAAAAAATTCGGGCATGAAAACCGCTCAGATTTTTGGAAAAATGGAAGAGGAAAAAATACTTTCGGAAATGGCAATCGATTGGCGTGGTGAGTCTTTGTGGGATTTTTTTGAAAAAAATTTCAACTAAAATTGAAATCAGCCCAGCAGCTCTTCCACCAATTTTTTCAAACCCACCGACCCTTTTTCCGCAATCGTTTTCAAATTTGGCATCTGCCCAAGTTCCCAATTGATTTGTGGGCGTGGGTCGATATAATAATATGGTATCTCCGTCGGCGCGTACATCATCAGACTCGCCGCCGGATAAACTTGCAGCGACGTGCCGACGATGATAAAAATATCCGCTTTTCCAGCCATTTCCGCAGCAATTTCCAACTTCGGAACCGCCTCGCCAAACCACACGATGTGCGGGCGAAGTTGCGTCCCGCGCCGACAAAAATCGCCCAAAACCAAGTCGCCCGGCCAATCATAAATATCGCCAGGATAAACCGTCGAACGCGCTTTTGTCAATTCGCCGTGCAAATGCAGCACGTTTTTGCTGCCCGCCCGCTCGTGCAAATCGTCCACATTTTGCGTGACGATTTGGACGTCGTATTTTTTTTCCAACTCCACCAATGCCCGGTGGCCGTCGTTCGGCTCGACCGTTTTCAATTGCTGGCGGCGTTGGTTGTAAAATTCCAAAACCAGTTCCGGGTTTTTCTTAAAACCTTCGGGCGTCGCCACATCTTCGACGCGGTGATTTTCCCACAATCCATCCGAATCGCGGAAAGTTTTGATGCCGGATTCGGCTGAAATGCCGGCTCCGGTCAAGACGATGATTGATTTTTTATGCATTTTTGATTGGTTATTAGTTATTGGAAAATTGGTTATTGGTCGGCAAATCCTAATTCCCCAATAACCAATTTTCCAATAACCAGTCAACTATTTCTCAGTTTTCAAAGATTCAATAGTTGAAACCGGCACATTTTGGATGTCCAAAATCATCAGCCCATCCAAACAATCCGAAAAATTCGGATCCACATTAAACGCGATGAACCGCGCATTTTGTTTCAAATATTGCTTGAACAAAACCGGCATTTTAAAATGTTCCGGCTCGATGGTTTCCACAAATTCGTCGAGGTTTTCAAATTGCTGGCCCATCGCTTCGACCAAAAGTTTGGCGTCCACATCTCGATTTTTGAAACGGAAAGGTTTTCGCGGCGACACATATTTTGCCAAATTTTTATCAAAAAAATAATGCTGAATAAATTCCACAATTACACTTTTCGACACCTCGGAGTAATATTTTGAAATGCTCACCGGGCCGTACAAATACCGATATTGCGGGTGCGCCAACATAAAATGCAGGATGCCTTTCCACAACAAAAACAGCGGCAGCCGATGTTTTTGGTACTCCGGAACGATGTACGACCTACCGAGTTCGACCGATTGTTCGAGCACCGGAAAAAGTGCAGTTTTGATTTTAAAAAGACTCGAAATGTAAAATCCGTTCAGCCCAAACCGCCGAAATATCAGGTCGCCCTCCCCGATCCGGTAGCCTCCGACAATTTGTTTTTTTTCCCTGTCCCAGACGATAAGTTGTTGATAATAAATGTCGTACGCATCCAAATCACGCGGCTGCCCAGTGCCTTCGCCGACCGCACGGAAAGTCATTTCGCGCAGCCGACCGATTTCAAAAACCACATTTGGCAAGGCATGAAATGGCGCGACAAAAATGTCAAACTGCCCCCGCGACGCGATTTTTTGCTCCGGTCGCAGTTCGGCGATGTCTTTTTCGAGGTCAATTTGTGCGACGGGCGGCGCGAGCGGCTGCGGTTTTTGGGGTTCGTTTTTTTTGAAAAAATCTTCCGAAACTTTGAGCGGCGAACCGAGCGAAAAAATATGCGCCTGCAGAAATTTTACCCACGTTTTTGTTTTTGGAAAAAGGGCGATTTCGGTCGGAAAAACGGGCGAACCGACCCGCACATTTACCCGAATCGGCTGGCCTGGCAGAAAATTTTGCAGCGGAAAAATGCGCCGAAAAACACTGCCGCGCGGCGAATCGGTACTCAAATGAATCGGGATGACGGGGACGCCAGATTTTCGGAGCGTTTTCAAAACCTGTCGTTGCACAAATTCTTGCTCCATTTTCCCGACAAAATTTTCCGAAAAATCAACCACCAAAATCACTGCCTCGCCACTTTCAACCCGCGCCAAAATCTTTTTTTCAAAACCTGTTTTCACCATTTCCTGCCATTTCTTCAAATTTCCGCCCGCAAAAATGTAGGGCTGCAAACTTTTTTCCGCCGGCCAAAACGCAGGGTGAATCAAACTGACTTTTTCAAATTGCCGGGACAACAAATCCAACAACATCCATTCATCAAAACCGCGCACCAACCGGTTGCACACGAACACTCCGGCGGGCGATTTTTCCAAGAGATTTTTGTCAAAATCGGCCAAATCGAGGTGGATTTTGGCTTTATCTAATTTTTTTTGAGCGGGAGAAATGGTGTTGGATGTCGTCATTTTTATTTGGGTTTCAAATTTTCAGCAAAATCAGGTGCGTAGCACCGAAAGATTTGTAGAAAACCCGGAATCGATGTTTTCAAAGGTGCGTAGCACCGTAATATTTCGGTGCTACGCACCTTTGAAAATCAGTCTGCCATTTTTCTACAAATATTTCGCGGCTCTGCCGCTTTTTGGATGCACGAACTCACGTTCAATCAATATCAATTTCCAATCTCGCCCCCGCCAATTCCGATTCCGCATGCCGATCTTTTAATTTTCTGGCCACCAAAATACCGGCATCAAAAACCTCTACCGCATTTTCGATTTGGCCTGATTTTTCAAATAATTTCCCCAAATGATAGTACAAACCGACGTAATCCGGGTCGTTTTCCCTCAGTTTTTGGTAAAAACCAATGGCTTCGGCAGTTTGCCCCACACCTTCGTAATCTTTGGCGATAGCAAAAATCAAGAAAGAATCGTTTGGACTTTCGGCCAATAATTTTGTTAAAAGTTGAAGTCGTGGAGTCATAATTGATAGTAAAATTTTGAATCAGAATTTTCAGAATGTTAGAATTTTCAGAATGTTAGAATTGTGAAAATTTTCAAATTCTATAAATTCTGATTCAGACATTTAGAATGATTTTGAAATTCTCGGCGAAGGTTCGCCAATTTCTTGGGGGTTTTCGCGGCAATTCTATCTTTGTGCCACTTTTTCAGGGGTAAAATTAGAAAGGCAATTTCAAATTGAGTTTTGGCAAAAAAAATTTGCTCGAAATTTGAAAAAACCCAAAAATCTGAACACTTACCTCTAAAATCTAAACACTGCAAAATCCGCCCATTTCCAAATTATCTAATTATCTAATTGTTTTTGATGAAATTATTAGTTTGCATTACCCAAACACCCGACACGACGGCCAAAATTTCGTTTTCTGGCGACGGCACGGAATTCAACCCCGCGGGCGTCCAATTTATCATGAATCCGTACGACGAATGGTACGCGCTCGTCCGGGCGTGCGAATTGAAAGAATCGGTCGGCGGCACGGTCACGGCCTTGAATGTTGGCCCGGCGACCAACGAAACGACCATCCGAAAAGCCCTCGCCATCGGTGCGGACGAAGCCGTGCGGATCGATGCCGAGCCAAAAAGTGCGGCTTTTGTGGCCCAACAAATCGCAGATTTTGCAAAAACGGAAGGCTTTGACCTTATCTTTTTTGGAAAAGAAACGATTGATTTTAACGGCTCGGAAGTAGGCGCGATGGTTGCAGAGCACCTCGATTTGCCTTACATTTCTTATGCTAACAAATTGGAAATCAACGGAATAACTGCCACCGTCGCCCGCGAAATCGAGGGCGGGACGGAAATCGCCGAGGTTGATTTGCCCTTCGTTTTGAGTGCCGCAAAAGGAATGTCGGAACAACGGATTCCAAATATGCGAGGCATCATGGCCGCTCGGACAAAACCCTTGAAAATCGTCCCGCCGACGGGTTTTTCAGAAAATGTGAAAACCGTAAAATTCACTTTGCCCCCCGCAAAAGCAGGCGTGAAATTGGTCGCGGCGGACAACATGGACGAACTGGTTCGACTTCTTCATGAAGAGGCAAAAGTTATCTAATTCTATAAAAATCTAAAATATGGTTCTCATTTTTGCAGAAAGTCCTCGCGGACACCTCAAAAAAGCGGCTTTCGAAGCCGTGACTTTTGGAAAAAAATTGGCGAATTCACTCGGCACGAATTGCGTGGCCGTTTGTTTCGGCTCGAACATTTCGAACGCTGGCGAACTCGGAAAATATGGCGCCGACCGCGTTTTGAACCTGCCCGACACCGACCTCGACCATTTTGACAGCCAGATGTACGCCACAGTTTTGGCGTCGGTGGCCGGACAATTGGGCGCGACGGTCGTCATCACTTCGCACACTTCGACCGGAAAATCGCTGGCCGGGCGGCTGTCGGTTCGGCTGAACGCTGGGCTGGTTTCGGGGGCAAATAATTTGCCCGAAATTTCTGGCAGCAGCCTGAAAATCAAAAAATCCGTGTTTTCTGGCAAGGCGATTGCCGAGTACGAAATCACGAGTCCGGTGAAAATCATTTCGGTGATGGGCAACGCGATTCGCCCCGAAATTTTGGGCGCGGAAGTGGTCGTCGAAACGATGAAAGTCGAAATTCCAGCAGGCCGCGTGCGCGTAACAGCAGTGAAAACCCAAGATGGTACCGTGCCTTTGCCCGAGGCAGAACGTGTCGTTTCAGCGGGTCGTGGCATGAAAGACCCCGGAAATTGGGGAATCGTGGAAGATTTGGCGGAAACTTTGGGCGCAACGACCGCCTGTTCTCGCCCCGTCGCCGACACCGGTTGGCGGCCGCACCACGAGCACGTTGGACAAACGGGAATTGCGATCCGTCCAAATCTTTATATTGCAATTGGGATTTCTGGCGCAATCCAACATCTGGCTGGTGTCAATAATTCAAAATGTATCGTGGTCATTAATAAAGACGCGGAAGCACCTTTTTTCAAAGCAGCAGATTACGGAGTGGTCGGCGATTTGTTTGAAATCGTGCCAAAATTCAACGAGGCTTTGAAAAAATTTAAAGAAAAACATTAATTATCAACGACTTACAGAAAAGACATTTTTTACAAAAATGTCTTTTCTGTTTTAAATCAACCCATATTTTGAAAGTAAAAATCATCAACCAATCCCAAAACCCAACCCCGAAATACGAAACCTCCGGCAGTGCTGGCATGGATTTGCGGGCAGATTTGAAAAGTTCGCTGACACTTTTTCCCCTCGACCGTTTTCTCGTTCCGACCGGACTTTTCATCGAACTCCCGGACGGTTACGAAGCCCAAATCCGCCCCCGCAGCGGGATGGCCGTCAAACGCGGCATCACTTTGATGAACGCCCCCGGCACGATTGACAGCGATTACCGGGGCGAGATAAAATGTTGCCTTGTCAATGTTTCGAACGAGCCGCAGACCATCGAACCGGGCGACCGGATTGCCCAAATGGTCATTGCAAAATATACCCAAATCGAGTGGGAAATTGCCACACAACTCGCTGAAACTGAACGCGGTGCGGGTGGTTTTGGCAGCACTGGGTTGAATTAAAAATTTGCAATTTTGGATTTACGATTTACGATTTCCGCCCCGTCAGAAAATTCTAAAATCCAAAATCGAGCCTTTCACAAATATTCGTAAATCGTAATTCAAAAATCGTAAATCCTACAAAATGAACATTGTAATTCCGATGGCAGGGCGCGGAACAAGATTGAGACCGCACACTTTGACGGTTCCAAAACCACTGATTCCGGTGGCTGGAAAACCGATTATCCAACGGCTGGTCGAAGATTTGGCCGCTTCGTATGGCAAAAAAATTGACCAAATTGCCTACATCTGCGGCGAATTTGGTGCGGATGTCGAGCGCGAGCTGGTTCAAATTGCCAAAAATCTGGGCGCGGAAGGCAAAATTTATTATCAAGACAAACCACTCGGCGTGGGCCACGCGATTCATTGTGCTTGGGAAAGTTTGCAGGGGCCGACGATAATCGCCTTTGCGGACACCCTTTTCAAAGCCGATTTTACTTTCAATCATGCCGAAGATGGCGTGATTTGGGTGCAAAAAGTGAAGGATCCGGCGAGTTTTGGGGTCGTAAAATTGGATGACGACGGCGTCATCACCGATTTTGTAGAAAAACCAACGGTTTTCGTTTCCGATTTGGCCATCGTCGGCATTTATTATTTTAAAAAAGGGGAAAAATTGCGAGCGGCACTGCACCATATTATTAAGAATGAAATCAAGGAAAAAAATGAATTTCAATTGACCACCGCACTCGAAAAACTACGCCGCGATGGTTTGCGTTTTAAAACTGGCGAGGTCGAAGAATGGTTGGATTGTGGAAATAAAGAGGCCATTTTGCACGCGAACGAACGGATGCTCGAAATCCACAATGATAAAAACCTTATTTCTAAAAAGATAACGATTGAAAACAGTATCATTATCAAACCTTGTTTTATTGGCGATAATGCAGTTTTACGCAATTCAGTAATCGGACCGCATGTTAGTGTTGGCAATAACTCTACGATAGAAAACACGGTTATTTCCAATAGTATTATCCAAAATAAATCAGTAATTAAAAATACCGTTTTGGAGAATTCAATGGTTGGTAATTCGAGCAAATTCGTGGGGTCAAAATCTGAACTAAATTTAGGCGATTTTAGTAATTTTTCTAAAAAATAACGAGGATAGAAATTGGATATAATTTTATTGAAAACTCTATAAAATTCTTGTAAATTTCTATCGTTTTCTATCTTCCATAAAATTAATTTACATTGAAAAATACACTATCCAGCACACTAATTTTTCTATCCATTTTACTGTCAAATTTTCTATCCGCACAAAACACAATAGGCGGTAAAATAGTCACTGTGCCAGAAGAAGAAGTCAATCGGCAAAGTGAATTTCTCACCGCTGAAAGTGAGCGGTTATTGGGTCATTATGATAAAGCGATGCCGTTGTACGAAAAATTTACAATGGATTATCCAGATAACGACGCGGCTTGGTATGGTTTGGCGCGGACTTACACCCAGCAAAAAGAGTTGCCAAAAGCAATCGACGCGATTCAAAAAGCCATAAAAATTGACCCGAAAAATGTCTGGTATCAAATCTATTTCGCCGATTTGATGGAGCAGACCGGACGGATTCGCGATGCCGTTCAGATTTATGAAACTCTGACCAAAAACAACCCGAACGTCCCCGAATTTTTCCAAAAAATGGCGCATCTCCAAGTGCTTTCCGGCGACCCAAAAAACGCGTTGAAATCTTTGGAAAAAGTGGAAAAAATCGCCGGAATTTCAGAAGAAACTTCCCGCAGCAAACACCTGATTTACATCGGTTTGGGCGACCAAAAACGGGCCGCCGCCGAACTGGAAAAATTGGCAAACGCCTTCCCCGGCGAGGTGGATTTACTCTACGATTTGGCCGATTTTTATGAAAAAACAGGCGACAAAAACGCTGCACGAAAAATTTACGAACAAATTTTAAAAGAAAATCCAGACGACCCGGTGGCTCAAATTGCCATTTTGGACAAACCCAAAAACAGCAACGACGCCAATTATTTGCAATCGCTCCACACCCTTTTTGCAAATCCAAAAGTGGACATTGATGCAAAAATTAAAGAACTTTTGCCATATTTTGATAAAATTGGGAAAATGAACGACCCCAGTTTGGTATCTGGTTTGTTGATTTTGGCTGCCGATTTGGAAGCCGCGCACCCGACCGAGGCAAAAGCATGGAGCATTTCCGGCGACCTTTTTTATCAATTTGACCGCCTGCCCGAAGCACTCGAACGGTACCAAAAATGCATCGCCCTGAACCCGTCGGTTTTTTCAGTTTGGGCAAATTCGATGGACATTTTGCTCGAACAAAAACGCTTCGCCGACCTCCAAAAAATGTCGGAAAATGCGATGGATGCGTTCCCAAATCAGCCCCTCGCCTACCTCAATTTTGGCTTGGCGGCGAACGAAAACGGGCAGTCAGACAACGCCCTCCGCCAACTCCAACAAGGCATATTGATGACCGGAAACAATGCCGATTTGCGCCTCGATTTTGTCAGCCAAATCGGGGTTGCATATTTGAAAAAGAAAAATTTTGAGGAAGCCAAAAAACGCCTCGAAGCTACAATTTCAAAAGGTGGTGAACGGCATCCGGGCATTTTAGAGCACCTCGGCGATGCCTATTTTGGCCTCGGTGAAAAAGAAAAAGCCGTTGATTTTTGGAAAAAATCGAGTGCGATTCAGCCGTCGACAGATTTGGAAAAGAAGATTTCTGGCAATCAATAATTCATGGCTATTTTATTTTTTAAAAATTTTAAAACCGAATTTTCCAAAAATAAAAAATGCCTCGCAGTTTTCCGCGAGGCATTTTTTTTGGGAATTTTACGATAAAAACGTCCGTTCGATGGTCCAATAAATCGCCACGAGCGCAATCAAAACAGAGGCCGGAATGACCACCCGATTTCGGTACCATTCTTTTTTTGAAAACCAATGACCGACCAAAAACCAGGCGGCCAAAATGACGGTGATTTGTCCCAATTCAACCCCGACATTGAAACTCAGCAAGCCAAAAATATAGTCCTGGGGCGGCAAACCCAATTCAGTCAGCGCACCCGCAAAACCCATTCCGTGTACCAACCCGAACAAGAAAACAATCAAAATTCGGCTCGGTTTCAGGTTTTGGACAAGGATATTTTCGACGGCGCAGAAAAAAATCGACAGCGCAATAATCGGTTCGATGACCGCCGGTAGCGGTTTGATGTAACCGTACATCGCCAAACCGAGCGTGATGGAATGCGCCACCGTGAACGCCGTCGCTTGCCACAAAATCGTGGACAATTTCGAACTCAACAAAAACAAGGTCAGCACGAACAAAACATGGTCAAAACCGAGCGGCAAAATGTGCGTGAAACCCAATTTCAAATACTCCCAACCAATATTAGTGGTCGACAAATTGGCCATTTCATATTGAATGGTGTGCGCTTGCAAAGAATTTGTGTAAAATAACAAGAGCAGCACGCCCCATTTTGGCAAATCAGCAGGTCGGTAGAAAGTTTTTTCGATGTTCATTTTGACAACTTTTTTCTGAAAAAAATCAGGGTTTCAATTTTTTGGCCGCAGCCACCAATTCTTCATCCATGTAAGGTTTGAGTGCCATAGCCTTTGAAATCAGTGCTTCGCCTTCCGTTTTTTGACCATTTGCCACAGAAATCAGACCTGCTTTCATCAAACGTTCCGGATTTTGCGAATTCGTCCGGAGCGCGGTGGCCATCAGCGGCGCCGCTTTTTCAGGTTTTCCTATTTTGTAAAACACCCAAGCCAGCGTTTCGCACGCGTCAATATTTTGTGGACGGCGGTCATATTCCGTTTGTGCATATTCCAAAGCCTTTTCCGGTTCGTTCATTTTCAAATAAACAGCGGCAATGTCGCGGTCGGAAAAATGCCCGGCATCCTTATCTTTTTTCGCTGAAATATTGTCCGCCAACAAACTGTTGAGCAAAATTTTGGCATATTCATCTGCCTTTTCCGGCTGATTGTTAAGGCGATAAAGGTCAATCAATTCTTCAAAAAAAGAAGCATCGGCCATCGCTGTTTTTGCGCGTTCATATTGTTGAATGGCTTTTGGATAATCTTTTCGGTACCGCGCGATGCGCCCCAAACCCGCCGTCGCAAACGGATATCCCTTCCGAAAACCCAAGGCCAAATTGTACTGCGCCTCGGCCTCGTCCAATTTTCCGCTGTCTTCTAACAAATGCGCCGCGACCATTCGCGCCCATTCCGTGTCTTCGTAACCCGGATAACCTGCGGAAACGGCCATTTTTATAGCTTCCAGCGAACCCGGCACGTCGCCATGAATTTCACGGAGATACGAAATGCGAGAATATGACCGAATATCTGGCCGCACGCTGACCATTTTGTCCGACATTTCTACTGCCTTTTGATAATCGCCCATTTCAACATTCGCATCCACCAGCAATCCATAAACAAATGAATTGTACGGATTCATTTTCAACAAATTTTCGGCAACTTCCTTGCCCTCTGCAAACCGGTGTTGCGACAAATAAACCGTGCCTTTGATGCACAGCGCGTCCTGATTTTTCGGGTCTTTCGCCAAAACCTCGTTTATCAAATCGAGCGCGGCCTTATTATAATAGGTAAAATCGCCGGACGCACGACCCTCCTGGATGAATTCTTTGGCCAGCAGAAGTTTTGTTTTTGCGTCGTCGGGCTTGGTTTTCAGGGTAATCATCAATTTTTGCACCGTTTGCTGGGTGGTTTCCCAATCCGGCGCGTTGGCCAATTCGCCTTTCCGTTCTTTGAGTTCCGGGATGACGATTTTGTCTTTCCCTTTGTAAAAAATAAAACCTGCAAAGACCAAAGAGAAGGCAATCAATGCAAAATAAAGAGATTTTCGGACGTTCGGATTCTGATTCATAATAATTTAAAGATTTAAGATTCAGCATCATTTACGAGCCGAACGGGGCAATTAGATTTCTAAAAACAAAAGTTTTTTTTAAAATTTCAAAATCTGATAATTTTCACTCGTCCGGATTTTTTCACCCCCAAAACCTCCAAAAAATAAACGCCTCGCGGCAAATCCACCGCCGAAATTTGGGTTTTGAAATCGCCTCGCGCCAATTTTATCTGAAAAATTTTTTGCCCCAATTCATTGAAAACCAATAAGTTGGCTGCCTCGGCGAGCGGTTCAGAAAACTCTAAATTCCAAAAATCGGCGGTCGGGTTCGGCGAAATTTTCATTGAAATTTGAGGTAGTTTTGGCTCGCTCGTTTTTGTAAAAAAATCGTCCGGTGAAATCAAGCCCGTCGTGTCGCCATTTTTGATGAAACCGGTTAGCGATTTCATTTCATAAAATTCAAAACACCCAATTTGCTCCGAAACCAAACCCAAACCCACCGAAAAAGCACGGTGAAAAGCCGTGCAGCCATCGCATTGCAAAATCTCGGAACCGCTGTCTTCGATGGTTTTGAAATTGCCGCAAAGGGATTGAAACGCCTGGCTGAACTCCCCGACCATTTTCGTTTTTCCAAAAAATGGATGATTTAAGAAAGTCATGCGAGACGCATCGAAACCATTAAATTGGTCGGGAAATGAAATGACATATTGATTGGGCAGGCCATTTTCCACCCATTTTTCAAAAAATACCGGGTGGATTTTCATCAAAACTGTATCTCTCCACCAGTTTTTCACCCAACCGGCATCTGAAAAATTGAGTACATCCATTTTATAAACCAACGTGTCGCTATCCAAAAATTTCTGCAAAACAATCCTTTTTTCAATGCCATATTTCAAATCAGGTTGGCCAAAATCCTTTGTTTCCTCGCTCGAATATTCAAAAACATCCCCCACCTCAAAATCAAAAAAGTCAAAAACGCCGGGCAGTTTTTCGCCCAAATTTTGCTCCGGCAGCCCGACCAGTTCATAAAATTTCCCTGGGTTTTTAAAATCCGGGAATCGGGTCAAACCAAAATTTTTGGTCAAAATTATCCGATGGCCGCCAGTCAATTCGATAATTTTTGCAGAATCTGGATTCAAGCCAAGACCGCCGACAAAAACTGGGGTTTTCAAAACAACCGTTGCTTGCCGTTGATTTTTTTGGTCAAAAAGCCAAGTTTGGCCTTGTTCTGCCCATGTTTTTAATAAAAAAGTATCCTTTCCGGCTAAAATGTACTCGCCAGAATTGCCTTGCGGCTGCATCGTTTTTTGTAAAAATTGGCTTCGATTGTAAAGTTTGGCAGGCTGGGAACAGGTATCGCAGTCTGCCACGACTCGGTTCAAAAATTGAACATCGGCCAGCGACGAATCAATTTTAATGACATTTGAAATCAAAGTCGAGTCGCTGTGGCGAAAATTGTGCTGCGTGCCGGGCAAAATCGGTTGCCAGTTTTGGGCTGGCAAATTGGCCAGCACAGCGAGGAAAAACAAGTTGAAAAGTAGATTTTTGAGCATGATTTTAAGGTTAAAAATTAGAAAATTTGGGACACGGATTTTCAGGATTGGACACGGATTT
>JANNMS010000002.1:0-24182 GCA_031398055.1 Saprospirales bacterium
TTTTTTTTTTTTTTTTTTTTTTTTGTTTTTTAACGTTTTTGTTTTTAATTTTTTGGGTGTGTTAATTTTTTTTTGCCGCTGTGGTGGGTCTAATTAATTTGCCACCTCCAATTTACTTCGAGCCTTCCTCCAAACCCATCAAAAACCAATCTACTTTTTGTTGCATCGTTGGGTTTTTGGAAGCGAGTTCTTTGGCTTTTTCGGCGGCCGTGCGTGCTTTGGCGAGGTTGCCGCCTCTTTTGTAAACCTCGGCAAGCGTTAAATAATACTCTGGCAAACCGCCGGTTTCGGCTGCACTTTTTGCCCATTTTTCGGCTTGGCCGAGCACTTTTTTGTCGGTCGGAAATGCTTTGACCATTTCAAAAACGAGGTCGTTGAGCAGCGCGGCGTTTTTGCCGACCGATTTTTTCTGGCGCGTTTTTACGGCTTTCAAATAATTGTCGGCATCTTTTGTGGCCGGGTAAAATTTGGAATCGGCTGTCCAATTGAACTCGTCCGAAAGTTCGGGCAGGTTCGCGGCCAGTTTCGATTTTGCCTCGCGGTGCAAATCGGCGGAACGGAATTCGACGGCTTTTTTCAGCGTGTTTTTGCAGGCCAATTCGATGCGGCTTTTGACCGCCGGTTCGCCGACGAGGCCTGCGATTTTTGCCCGGTTTTTTATCAACAAATCAAACACACGGCTGTCGGCCTCGACCGCTGCTTCGTGGATAAATTTCAGGTTGAAATCCGTCCCCAAATCTTTTTGGCTGTTCAAATATTCATTGGCAATTTTCAGCGAGGGCTTGCCGAACTGGTTCAAGGCCTTGATATATTCGTACAAAAACTGCGGGTCGCGGTCGCCGGAAGCATATTTTTCTTCCAATTTTCCCGAATTATCGGTCGTGCCGAGGGCGCGTTTTCCGAAATCGAGCAATTGTTCGAGCGATTTTCCGCCCACATCTTTCACTACGATTTTTCCTTCGGCATTGATGAACATCAAAGTTGGGTAGGCACTGACCGGGTATTTTCCTGCAAACTCCTCGTTTTCAGGTTTTTCCATGTCGATTTTCAGGTTGATAAAATTGGGATTGAAAAAATCACCTGCTTTCGGGTCAACGAAAACGGTCGCGGCCATCCGTTTGCAAGGGCCGCACCACGCAGCGTAGGCATCCACAAAAATGATTTTGTTTTCGGATTTTGCTTTTTCCAAAGCCTCGGCCCAGGTGCCGTGAAAAAATTCGATGCCTTGCCCAAAATTTTGGGTCAAAAACACGATTGAAAAAATGAGAGAAGCGAACAGTTTTTTCATTTTAAAAAAAATTGAAGTTGCAAAATGACAAAATTGGGGGTCGTTGAGTTGCGGATTTTTTTAACGAAAAAAATGGGAAATAGATTTTGGCTCACTCGCCTTGCTTGTATTTTTCCCGAAAACGCCGTTCGAGTTGCCGTTGTTTATTGTCCAAATTAATTTCCCGACCTTCGATAAATGCCGCGACGACCTGCGCCGAACGCATGTCCAAAATATCGCCTTCGGAAATAAAAAGGGTCGCGTCTTTTCCAATTTCGAGCGAGCCGCAGCGGTCGGCGATGCCCAAAATTTTGGCCGTGTTCAAAGTCAAAGCCGAAATCGCCGCTTCTTTTTCCAAACCAAAACCGACGGATTGGCCTGCCTGAAAAGACAAATTTCGCTGCCGCCACGCGCCTTTGTCTGAAAAGGCAAAAAGAACGCCTGCTTTTTCCAAAATAGCGGGCGTCCGAAATGCTTGGTCAACCGCTTCGTCGTCGCGGGCGGGCAGCCGTTGGGTTTCGGCGAGGACGACGGGAATGTTGTGTTCTTTTAAAAAATCGGCCAGCAGCCACGAGTCGTTTCCGCCAACCAAAACCATTTTGCAGCCATATTTTTCAAAAAAAAGAACGGCTTCGCGGATGGTTCGGGCGTTGTCGGTGTGCACGAAAATTTTTTGTTTTCCTAAAAAAACACCGCGCATCGCTTCGAAACGTGGATTTTTTTCGGTCGGATTGGTGGTTTGGCAATAGCCTTTTGCTTCCGAAAAAAATCGGTGGAGTTCCTCGACGTCGCGGTCGTATTTTTCATTTTTCTTGGCATCGGGTTCGAAACGGTTTTGGGTGGAAAGGGCAGGCCAATTGACATGAACCGCGTCATTTTGAACGAGCGCGGCATCTTCCCAATTCCACGCATCCAATTGAACGATGGACGAGGTGCCGGAAATCGTGCCGCCCGATTGAACGACCTGCGCCAACAAAACACCGTTCGAACGGACGGTCGGAATGACATCCGAGTCCGTATTATATGCCACAATCGATCGGGCGTTTGGATTGAAACCACCGATTTCCTCGAAATCTTGGGTGGCGCGAGCGGCTTCGATTTCCACGAGGCCGAGGCGCGAATTCGGGGCAATCAGACTGGGGTAAATGTGCTTCCCGCTGGCGTCAAAAATTTTGGAAAATTTCGAGCGGTCGATGCGGATGACCGTGGCGTCGGCGACCATTGTCAATTTTCCAGCGTCAAAAGCGATGGCCGAATTTTGGATGACTTGGCCGTTGCCGAGGTGAGCCGTGCCGCCGAAAATTAGAATTGGCTGAGCTTGTTTTGGGGCGGGGACGGGGACTTGTCCGTTGGTTTTTTCTGAAAAAAGGAAAAGAAAAAGGGCTGCGAGAAGCAAATTTTTCATGCTGGGAAATTTTTTCACAAAAGTAATTGAAGCGGGGGTTTTTCAGACTATCGGGTCAATGATGAAAAAAGGTTTTAAAAAATGAAAAACAACCGTAAATTTGTACCGGATTTATGCACAAAACATTTCGGATGTCTGCTCGACGCAGTTCCGATTTTTTCGGAAAAGTAGCACGAGGCGTTGTGAAATTTCCAAAACCCGTAGGTTAATTTACCTGCGGGTTTTTTGTTTGTAAAGGGTTTGGAGCGCAATTTCGCGGCGTTTGTTTCGCACTTCTTCCACATAAATCAATCTGAAATCTTCAAAATCCTTCTCAAAATGAAAAATGATGTTGCCCAATTTGTTGATTTCTGAAAACACCAAATCATGTTGATTGACAGTAATTTTGATAAGCAAAAAATCACTTTTTTCAATTGGAATTTGACCTCGCAGCCGCTCTTTTTCAAGTTCGCCATGATTTTTGAAAACGTGCCTGACGGCAAATTTGTCAATCGTTCGCACAAACCCAGAAAGGTCTTTTCCGGTTAGTTTTTGGAAAAGTTGGGTTTCGTTTTCCGGCAAACGTTCAATTTCTAATTTTAGATGAACTTCTGAAATGTCGGCCAGTGCGTGTTCAATAAATAAAAGTATTTGGGCTTCCATTCATTTTATGTTTGGCAGCGAAAGTACAATGCCGAGGTTTCTTTTTCCCCACCCACAAAACCCAAACCGTTAATTTCCGTTAAATCCCAACCCTACTGCATTTTTTGCAACCACGATTGCCGCTTTTGCATCAATTTTGTGTCCCTGTTTTGAAAGTTTAAAAAAATTAAGCCACATGCTGAAAGATAATTATTCCTTGCTGATTGAAAAACTGGATGCCTTCATCCGCAAATTTTACATCAATCAATTGTTGCGCGGGTCGTTGTACACCGTCGGTTTGGTGCTCGGCCTGTTTATTTTGATGAACGTTTTGGAGTACTATTTTTACTTCAACACGGGCGTTCGGACGGCCATGTTTTGGTCATTTCTCGCGGCGACCGCCGCCGCTGTTTATTTTTGGGTGGCCGTGCCGTTGATGCACTTTTTTCATCTCGGAAAAGTCATCAGCCACGAACAGGCGGCCACGGTCATCGGCAACCATTTTGGAAGCGTAAAAGACAAGTTGCTCAATATTTTGCAACTCAAACAACAGTCCGGCAACGCGATTTATGCCGAATTGATAACCGCTTCCATCAATCAAAAAAGCGATGAAATCAAACTCGTGCCGTTCAAATCGGCCATTGATTTGTCCAAAAACCGCAAGCATTTGAGATGGGCTTTGCCGCCGTTGATGTTGCTTTTGTTCCTCGTTTTTGGCGCGCCAAATATTTTACGGGAAGGCACGACACGGCTTTGGAATTCCAATTTGAAATTTGAAAAACCTGCGCCGTTCAAGTTTTTGCTCAACGACGACACCTTGAAAGTTGTCCAATTTTCCGATTATTTGATGCGCGTAAAAGTGGACGGCAACGCCCTGCCGAACGAGGTTTTTATTGATTTTGGAAAAGTCCAGTACCGTTTGACGAAAGAAAATGGCAACGAATTTTCCTACAAATTCACGAACGTGCAGCGCGACACCGAGTTCAAATTGTTCGGCGGCGGCGTGGAAAGCACCGATTTTGCTTTGTCGGTCATCAAAAAACCGAGCATTTTGTCTTTCACCACGAAGTTGATTTTTCCAGAATATATCGGTCGGGCGAGCGAGGAATTGGGCAACGTCGGCGACCTCGTCGTGCCGCAGGGAACAAACATTGGTTGGGTTTTCAATGCCCAAAACACGGAGAATTTGAACCTGAAATTTGGCGGCGACGGCCAGACCCCGGCCAAACGTTTTGACGATGAATTGTTTCAATTCAATCGCCGCGCTTTGAAAGATGAAGCATATAAAGTGTTCATTTCCAATAACTTATTGCCGCGTGCGGATTCGGTGGCGTACACAATTACGGTGATTCCAGATTTGCACCCGCAGATTGCGGTCGAAGAATTCAAGGATTCGACGAACAAAAAATTGCTGTTTTTCGCAGGCGACGCGAGCGATGATTATGGCTTGCTGAACTTGACTTTTAATTATCAAATCAAAAAAGCAAAGTCCGGCCAACTGCCTTTGGCCACTGAAAAAATCAATAAAACGGCTGGAAAACAAGCACCCTACGAATACACATGGGATTTGAGAAACCAAGATTTGCAGCCGGGCGACGAGGTGACTTATTATTTTGAAGTGTTCGACAACGACGGCGTGAACGGCTCGAAATCAGCGCGGACGGCGGTCATGCAATACCGTTTGCCGTCGGTGGACGAGATGGAAAAACAGTCCGACCAAAACTCCGAGCAACTCGAAAAAGACATGAAAAAGAACCTCGAAGAGAGCCGCAAAATCCAGGAGGAAATGAAGAAACTCCGAGATAAAGTGTTGCAACAGAAGGAGTTGGATTGGCAGAGCCGCAAGCAGTTGGAAAAATTGATGCAACGCCAACAGCAATTGCAGAACGAAATGCAAAAGCAAAAAGAGAACTTCGAGGAGAACAAAAAACAGGAGAACGAATTCCAAAACAAGAGCGAGGAGATTTTGAAAAAAGAGGAGGAACTGCAAAAATTGATGGAAGAAACCATGTCCGAGGAGATGAAACAATTGATGGAAGACATCCAAAAATTGTTGCAGGAAATGAACAAGGACGAGGCACTCGAACAGATGGAAAAAATGCAGTTGAACAACGAGGAAATGACCAAAGACCTCGCGCGGCTGGAAGAACTTTATAAAAGATTGGAGGTCGAAAACAAACTCGAACAGCAGGTTGAGAAACTCGAAGAATTGGCGAAAGAGCAAGAAAAACTGGGCGACGAGAGCGAAAAAGGCGAAAAATCTGCCGAGGAATTGAAAAAAGAACAAGAAGAAATGAACAAGAAAATGGAGGAAATCGCCAAAGAACAAAAGGAATTGGAGAAGAAAAACGAAGAGTTGAAATCGCCTGAAAAAATCGAGGACAGCAAACCGGAAATGCAGGAAATCCAAGACGAGCAGCAGGACTCAAAAGAACAATTGGAGAAAAAAGACAAGGGCGGGGCGAGCAAAAAGCAAAAATCGGCGGCCAATAAAATGAAAAATTTGGCCAATAAAATGAAGGCCAACAAGCAATCGGGCGACATGAAACAGATGGAAGAGGACATCGCGGCGTTGCGGCAATTGCTCGAAAATTTGGTGGGGCTGTCGTTCAATCAAGAACAAGTGATGAAGGACATCCAAAAAGCGACGATAAACACGCCGGCGTATGTCGAATTGGCGCAGCAACAATTTAAAATAAAAGATGATTTTAAATTGGTCGAGGATTCGTTGGCAGCGTTGGCTGCGCGGAATTTCAGCATCGAAGGCATTGTAACTCAGAAAGTTACGGAGATAAAATCGGCGATAAAAAACAGCCTCGAACAATTGGAAGAACGCCAAGTCCCGCAGGCCAGTGAACAGCAGCAAACTTCGATGAAATCTCTGAACGACCTCGCGCTGATGCTTTCCGAAATCATGGCAAACATGCAACAGAAAATGGCCGATTCGATGCCAGGCAGTCAAAGTTGCCAAAAACCCGGCAACAAAAAAGGGAAAGGCGAAGGCAAAGGAAAAGAGCCAAAAGATAAAATGTCGAAAGGCCAACAAGGCCTCGGCGAACAAATGGAAGGCTTGAAAAAACGCCTCGAACAAGGCAAAAAAGAAGGCGGGATGAGCAAGGAATTTGCAAAAATGGCCGCCCAGCAAGCCGCGCTCCGAAATGCGCTGCGCGAAATGCAAAAAGCAAAACAGGAGAGCGGAAAAGGCTCGAAAGCACTGGATCAATTGATGCAGGAAATGGACAAAATCGAGACGGATTTGGTCAACAAAAAACTGACCAACGAAACAATGAAACGCCAGCAGGAAGTTTTGACCCGTCTTTTGGAAGAAGAACGCGCCGAACGCGAACGCGAACAAGATGAAAAACGCGAGGCCGAAACTGCCAAACAACAACCCACGAAAATGCCGCCCGCACTCGAAGAATATTTGAAAAAACGCCGTGCGGAGGTTGATTTGTTTCGGACGGTTTCGCCTGCTTTGAAGCCTTATTATAAGAATTTGGTGGAGGAATATATCAAGGCGGGGCAGAAATGAGTGATTGGGGATTTGAGTTTGGTTTGAGATAAAAAAGGTCTTGGGGCTTTGGCCATATCGTGTTCTAAAAACAATTTACTTTTGTTAAAAACATCTGCAAATGACCACCGAAGTAGGCAAAGAAATCATCGTTTCGCTCGACGGAAAACGCATTTTTCGGCTTCCCGAGGAACTGGGAAACATCGCTGCTGCCATTGAAAAATCGCGGTACATCCTTCAACTCGAAAAGAATTTCGACGGTTCGGAAAGCGAGGCCTACTCCCCAGAAACATGGTTAAAAACCGTGAGTTTCGTAGCCGAATACGCCAATTGGTTGTTCGACTTGTTTGGCAAAACGATGGCCGTTCCAAAAATTTATCATGGCCCCGACAGCAGCATTGATATTTATTGGGAAAACGAACGTTTCAACCTGCTTATCAACATCCCGCCGGGCACTGCGCCGGCCACTTTTTACGGTGACAATTATGGGACACAAATTACCGAAGGCAGGTTCGACCCGGCCAATTTTCGAGAGGCATTGCTTCCTGACCTTTCCACTATTTCCTGAAATTTATGTGGCCAATCGAACAAATACCGAACGAAGACCTGTTATTTTATAGAATTCACAAAAGTTTTGTGGTGGATGGTGAAGTGGTGCCCGGTGCTTTTCAAGAACGCGGCGAGGGCGAAATGCGGGGTATGTCAACAGATTGGGAAAAATATGCCACCGCAAGGGATGCTTGGCTTCGCTCAAAAATTCCTGCGGACAATGGCATCGTCGAATTTGCCGTCGGAGAAATCAGGGCAGCAGATTTGGAAGTGGTGCATGCGCCTTTGTTTGATAACCGCGCCCACAGCCACATCAAAGGAATTCCACACGACGGCCAATTGAGGACACAGGCTCGTTTGAAATTGAAACGGCTTTTCAAATGGAAAATCAATTTCGGATAGGCTGGGCAGAAATAATTTTTGAGTTACAAAAAAACGGGTCGTCGGATGGAAATCTGGCGACCCGTTTTTTTGCAAATGATTGAAAATCAAAAAAAGCAGGACGAGGATGTTTTTTCATTTTTTTGATGATGATTTGTGGGCAAAAGCGGAAAACAAGTGCTCAGATTTATACTTTTGACGGTGTTTCAACATCAATCATTTTTTCACTTTTTTAAATTTTTTGACCGATGAAAGGTTTTTCTACTTTTTTCTTGCTGCTTTTCTGTTCATTTTTTGGGTTATCGCAGGCTCCGGGGATTGAATGGGAAAATACAATTGGCGGGTCGTTTTCAGATGGACTTAATGAAATCCATCAAACTGTTGATGGAGGTTATATTTTGGCAGGTTCTTCATTTTCAAATATTTCCGGTGACAAAACTGAAAACTGTCAAGGTAGTTATGATTATTGGGTGGTAAAATTGAATGCTGCCGGCAACATTGAATGGCAAAATACGATTGGTGGGCAAAGCGGCGACGAACTCCAAACTGTTCAACAAACCACAGATGGCGGTTATATTTTGGGCGGATTTTCCCATTCCAATATTTCAGGAGACAAAACTGAAAACAGCCAGGATGATTTTTATCTTGATTTTTGGATAGTAAAATTGGATACAATTGGCAACATTCAGTGGCAAAATACCATCGGCGGGTCGGGTTTAGATGTAATTTATGCGCTTCAACAAACTCTGGACGGGGGGTATATTTTGGGTGGGTATTCAAATTCAAATATTTCAGGGGACAAAACTGAGAATAGCCAAAGTTCATTGGATTATTGGGTGGTCAAATTGGACGCAGGCGGAAATATTTTATGGCAAAATACTATCGGCGGGTCAGATGCTGAAACCCTTATTTCTATACATCAAACCGTCGATGGTGGTTATATTTTGGGTGGAACTTCCGCGTCCAATATTTCAGGTGACAAAACTGAAAACTGCAAAGGAATTTATGATTTTTGGATTGTAAAATTAGATTCATCCGGCAATATCGGATGGCAAAAAACCATCGGAGGAGCAAATGTTGATGCAATACTTTCAATCCAATTAACCACCAATGGTGGTTATATTTTGGGCGGCACTTCCAATTCCAATATTTCTGGGGACAAAACTGAAAACCGACAGGGCGATTATGATTATTGGATAGTCAAAATTGATGCTTCCGGCAATATTCAATGGCAAAACACCATCGGAGGTTCGGATACTGATTATTTACGTTCATTACAAAATACTTCTGACGGTGGTTTTATTTTGGGCGGGATTTCCGAGTCAAATATTTCTGGCGACAAAACGGAAAAAAATTATGGAGACTTTGATTTTTGGGTAGTGAAATTGAATTCATCGGGCAATATCCAATGGCAAAACACACTCAGCGGGTCGCTTTATGACGAGTTATTTTCAATTCAACAAACCTCCGACGGCGGTTATATTTTGGGGGGAGTTTCAGAATCAAATTTTTCTTGCGACAAATCCGAGAACTCTGTTGGGCAAACTGACTTTTGGGTAATCAAATTATTGGAAGGTATTTGCCCAAATATCCAATCCACGCTCACAATCACACCACAAATTTGCCAAGAAAAAACCAGAATAATTTCAAGCATCCCAACTTGTGGAGTTTCACCCTATTCCTATAAATTAAACGATGGAAACTATCAGACTTCCAGAACTTTCACAGTGACCGAGTCCGGCGACTATACCGTGACGGTAAAAGATGCAAACAACTGCACCGCCACTTCGACCGCCAGCGTCAGCGTCGTTCCAAAACTCAACGCCACCGTCTCAAAAATAAACGTCACCTGTTTTGGCGCGGCCAATGGCTCAGCCGCCGCCAATCCATCGGGTGGAACACTGCCCTACACTTTTCAATGGAAACAAGGCACGGCGGTCATCGGCACCAACCAAACCATCGGCGGCCTCGCCCCGGCAGCGTACAAACTCATCGTCACCGACGCGCAAAACTGCTCGAAAACCGTCAGTTTTTCCATCACCCAGCCGGGGTTGTTGAGTTTGAACATGGTCAGCACCGTGCCGCAGGGCAGCAATTTCAAAGTCCGATTGGCCGCGTCGGGCGGCATGGCCGGTGCCAAAATGTACCGCCGCTGCGACCCCGGCGGCAACAATTGCACGGCTTGGCAGACCAGTTATTTGTTGACAAACACCCCCGCTGGCACCTACCAATTTCAGGTGAAAGATGCCAGCAACTGCACGGCAACCGTCAATTCGGCCGTGCCGCTGCCAGCTTTGCCGCCTGCCGAAGACAGAAACCAAGGTTTGACCACTTTTGAAAACTTGTCAAACTTGAAATTGACATTTGAACTCTCGCCCAACCCCGCCCGCGACGCGGTGCAAATTATTTTTTCGGAAAAAACACCAACATCCGGGACGCTCGAAATCAGCAATTTGGATGGGAAAATGCTGCGTTCGTTTTCGCTAAAATCTTTGGCCGAAAATGAAAATTGGGTTTCTTTGGAAAATTTGCCAGCAGGTATTTTTGTGGTGACAGTGCGGGCAGAAAACCTCGTGCCGATGACTCGCAAATTGATAAAAAATTGATTTGAAGGTTTTTAAGTTGATCGGGTTGATAAAAAAAGTCCTGCGGTTTTGGCCGCAGGACTTTTTTTATACTCAAAAATGCTTTTTCTGATAAAATCAAGATCACATTTTAGCAACGATGTTCACCGTCAAATCAAACTCGTCATAAATTGTTTTGTCGCCCAAACCGTCGAAAAATGAACCGGAACCGTACTTGATGTCAAAATCCGAGCGATCAACCACGATTTTTCCAGTAGCTGTCAAAGCTCCAGCTGCTTCCGTGATGTTGGCGTTGAATTTCACTTCGCGGGTTTTTTCTTTGATGGTCAAATTGGCCACGACCCGGTAATTTCCTTTCGAGTCAACTGGGCTGACGCGGGTCAAAACCAGTTCAGAAGTTGGGAATTTGGCCACGCCAAAAAAGTCGTCGGCTTTCAAATGGCCGACCAATTTGTCGCCATATTCGCCTTGCAAATCGGTGCAGGCGATGGAATTCATGTCAATCAAGAACGATCCGCCCAAGATTTTTCCATGATCGGTAATAAAACTACCGGATTTCACCTTCACATTTCCAGTGTGTTCGCCGGTGACTTTGTAGCCTTTCCAAACGATGTTGGAGGCTGCAGTGTCAACCGAATAATTCGTAGTGTGGGTGAAAGACATGGCCGCGAGGCCGATTGCAAATGCTGCAAAAACAAAAAGTTTTTTCATTGTTGAAAAAAATTATGGTTGGTGAAAAAATATGTTGATTGAGTTTATTTGGGTTGATAAAGTTGATAATTTACAAAAATTCAATGGTTTATCAACACCACAAACCTAAATAAACTGAATCAACCGAGTATTAGTTTTCTTTCTTTTTTTCGCTGCCGGGAGGTGTGCCAGCAGGTTTTTCGCCAGGTTTTCCAGTTGGTTTTCCGCCGGGAGGTACGCCACTCGGACGGTTTCCGCCACCCTGATTTCCTTGATTTTCCATGCCACCACCTTGCCCGCCACCTTCGCCATCTTTGATATCGTCATTTTTGACGGAGCGCGTTTTTTTCTTTTTTTCCTCAAAACCGACTTTCCCGAAACGATAATTCACGGTCAATTTCACGCCCCGGTTTATCATTTGCGTTTCGCTGTTTTGATAAAAATTCGCGGCTTCCAACCTGGTTTTCATAATTGTGGTTCGCGCCGTCAAAAAGTTGTCCACCGCAAAACCAAGGCTCCCTTTTCCTTCCTGAAAATCCCTTTTCAAACCCAAACTGTACCCGCCAAAACTGCCCTGCACGCCCTGCAAAACCACCTGCCGACCGCGCATAAATCCAAAACCTTGCAGCGACCAGCCTTTTCCGAGCCGCACCTGCGACATAAAACGACCGCCGAGCGTAAATCCTGAATTGCTCGCCGCGACCGACGTGCCATTTTCGCCCGGCACTTGACCCTCCAATTTTGCAAAAATCAAATCAAAACCAGTGTTGATTGACCAAGATTTTGTGATTTGGGCATTTGCAAAAACGTTCGTGCCGACCGCCCGCTGCCGTCCCACATTTTGAAAAGTGGTGACAATCGCGCCCGCCAAAGTATCCGACGGTTGCCGGACTTGCGAAATCGCGTTGTTCGTCTCTCGGCCAAAAAATGAAATATTGAGGTTCGTTTTTTGGACTTGTTTGCTGAAACCGAGTTCAAAATTGTCGGTCAATTCTGGCCGCAAACCGGGGTTGCCGACGGTGATATTTTGTGTGTTCGTCGTGTTGAAATTTGGGTTCAATTGCTGCAAACCGGGGCGTTGAATCCTGCGGTTGTACCCCGTTTTTATCGTCAATTTATTTTTCAAAGTTTTTGAAATGTTGACGCTGGGAACGAGGTTTCCGTAATCTGGAACTTCAAAATCGCCCCCGCCCGGATGACCCGGTCGGACGGGGTTTTCCTCCGTTTTTGCAGTGATTTGAGTGTATTCGTATCGTGAACCCACTTTGAAAGCGTACTTGTTTTTTGTCGTAAAGGTATATGAAATGTAGCCCGCGCCCACGTTTTGAGAATAATCCAAACCGCCCGACGGCTGGCTTTTGTCAATCAAAAATGGCTCGCCGGGGCTGGCAGAACTTTGAAATTCGTAGTCCGAATTGACGGCTCGGAAAATGCCTTTTCCACCAAATTCAATCAAATGATTTTTAGCAATCGGCGTCGAATAATCCGACTGAAAAGTCAGTTCGCGGTTGGTATTGAAATTGAGGTTTTTTTGCAAAAAAATCGGGTCGCTCGCCGCGTCAAAAAGATTTGCATCATAATTATTGGTCAAACCACTGCGTGAAAATTGGGTGGAAAATGACAGTTCCTGCTGCGGTTTGAACGTCCGCAAATAATCCAAATTCAGGTCAATCGAATTGGAAAGGTCGCGGTTGTCCACATCGCGCAAAGTATTGGTTTTCAAAATGTTGTCTTCAAAAAGCAAGGTCGTCTGCTCCTGCATTTTCCAAAAATTTCGAGTCCCGAAACGCGCCCCCGCTGTCAAACTTTGCTTTTCAGAAATATCATAATCGAAGCCAAAATTGTAGTGTCCGAACAATCCCCGGTCGCGTGCTTCCACGTTTTGGTCAGTGATTTTTGCGATGCCGCCGACCACGGTTTTCGCATCAAAAATCGAAACCGAACGGTTGTACATCCCACGCCCGTGGCCGCCGACGGTCGCGCCAAATTTGCCGCGCCGGTAACTTCCGTTCAAACCCAAATTGCTGCTCCGGTTGCCCGCCCCGGCGTCGACGTTCAGAAAAAAACCTTCGATATTATTTTTTTTCGTGATGATATTGATGATGCCGCCGCTGCCCTCGGCATCGTACCGCGCCGACGGCGAAGTGATGACCTCGACCGATTTTATCATGTCGGCGGGCAGTTGTTTCAGGGCATCGGCCACGTTCGAGGCGAGGATCGTGGACGGCTTATTATTTATCAAAACTTTGATGTTCGAGTTGCCGCGCAGCGAAACATTTCCATCAAAATCAACCGACAACATCGGCACGCGCCGCAGCACGTCCGCCGCGTCGCCGCCGCGAGCGGTCACGTCTTTTTCGGCATTGTAAACCGTGCGGTCCACTTTTTCTTCAATCAATTCGGTGGTGCCGACGATGGTCGCTTCGGCCAAAATTTTTGTCTGGCTGGCGAGTTGGATTTTTCCAAATTTCAAATTTTGACCGTCCGTAACTTCCACATTGTCAATGGTTTTTGAGCGAAAACCGAGAAACGAAACGACCAGCCGGTATTTTCCAGCCGACAAATTTTGGAGAGAAAAACTGCCTTTTTCATCGGTCATGTCGCCATCCACCGCTTGGTTTTTCGGCAACGAAAGCAAAGTAATCGTTGCATAACCAACGGCTTCGCCGGAAATAGAATCCACGACCGCGCCGCTGATTTTGGCAGTTCCTTTTGGTGAAATTGGTTGGTTTCCGGGTTGAGTCGCGTTTGGATTTTGGGAAAAAACGACCTGCGCCGCCACTAAAAAACTGAATAAAAAGAAGTATTTTTTCAACATCAAAATGATTTTGCTGCAAAGAACAGCGCGCGAAAACAAGAGGTTGCAGCCCGTTCTACCTTTTGGCAAAATGGCTCGGCAAAATGGGCGAATCGTTCGACCGTTCCGCATGGTCGGGCAAAAATGCCGGGCGGTCGAGCCAATTTACCGAAAGGTAGAATGCAGGGAAACGGGGCAGTCTTTCAATAAATAAGGCGTGTTTTCAAGTTAGTTTTGTGCAATCATAGGGTTCACGTTTACGAAACTTTAAAAGTTTCGTAAACGTAGCCACTCAGCCATTTTCCAAAATCATGCAATCTTTCATTCAACGCAACCGGATTTTACTGCTGCACCTCTCGTTTTGGTGTGCCTATTTTTCGTTTGTTTTTTACCAATTCAGCAGTCGGCACGGCGAAGAAGTGCCGATGTCGGATGCCTTGCCCGATGCCTCGATTCAAGTTTTTTTCGTGGCGGCAGCGGCTTATCTCAACTACTTTTTCTTCCTGCCGCGTTTTTTGAAAAGCAGGAATTTGGGCAGGTATTTCCTCGAATTTTTGCCGCCGTTCGCTCTTTTGATGGCCGCTTTGATTTTGTTGAAACAATACCAAGTTGATGGTTTTACGCATCAAATCTGCTTTTTGTACTCGATGCGGTTCATGGTTTATGTGGTTTTGAGCACTTTTTTGATTGTTGTTTTTGTCGGGATGTTGAAATTTGCGGAGCAATGGTTCGAACTAGAACGGCGAAAACGAGAAATCGAAAACGAGCAATTGAACACCGAACTGCGGTTTTTGAAGGCCCAAATCAACCCGCATTTTTTGTTCAACACTTTAAATAATTTGTACGCACTTGCTTTTGACCAATCGCCAAATACAACGGCAGTCATCGCGCAACTTTCGCAAATGATGCGGTACATGATTTACGATTCGAACCATCCGCGCGTGCCGCTCGAAAAGGAAATCGAGTACATGGAAAATTACATCAGCCTCGAAAAACTGCGACTCAGCGAAGAAACGCAGGTCGAATTTTCGGTCGAAGGCAACGCCCGCGGGCTGCAAATCGCGCCGTTCATTTTGATAACTTTTTTGGAAAATGCCTTCAAACACGGCGTGACCTGCACCCCGAAAAATACTTGGATAAAAGCAAAACTGAAATTACCCGTCCGAACGGGTCAGCCGGGCGGGGAAGGGAAACAAGCCATTTTTGAAGTCGAAAACAGCAAACCCGGCACGTCAAACGAAGACAAAAAACCGGGCATCGGCCTGCAAATCGTCCAGCGGCGGCTCGAATTGAGTTACCCGGAAAATTACAATTTGGAAATCCGCGACGAGGCGGACAAATTTTCAGTCAAATTGAAAGTGAACCTCATTTAACGATGAACTATGAACGATAAACGTTGAACCTTTGCGTGTTCATAGTTTATCGTTCATAGTTCATCGTTCAAAGAAAATGACTTGTGTAATCGTCGAGGACGAGCCGCTCGCCCGCAATTTGTTGGAAAAATACGTGGCCAAAGTGCCGCACCTCGAACTGCTCAGGTCGTTTGCCGACCCGCTCGAAGCCCTCAGTTTTTTGCGCGATTCGCCGGTGGACATCCTTTTTTCTGATATTCAAATGCCTGAATTGACGGGCATTTCTCTCCTGAAAATTTTGCCGCCCCGTCCGACTGGCTTGGCCGGGCTGAGCAAACCCATCATCATTTTGACAACGGCCTATTCCGAGTACGCCATCGAAGGTTACGAACTCGACGTGACCGATTATTTGTTGAAACCCATCACGTTCGACCGTTTCCTGAAATCGGTGGAAAAAGCAGGCCAACGGCTCGTTTCGGTTTCGCTCAACGACCGGGAAAGTTCGCCGATCACTCCGTTCGTTGAGCAAAATCGAAACGCACCGTTGGACGCGGTCGTTGAGCGAAGTCGAAACGTTATTTTTGTAAAAGACGGCTCGAAATTGGTAAAAATCCGCCTCGCCGATATCCAATATATCGAAGGTTTGAAAGATTACGTCTCCATTTTTACCCCAGAAAAAAAGGTGGTGACTTTGCAGACCATGAAAAACCTGGAAGCGCAACTGCCTGAAAATCAATTCATTCGCATCCACAATTCGTACATTGTCAATTTTGATTGGGTGGACGTGATCCACCGAGAGCAGGTACAAATCGGAAAAACGATGCTCCCGGTGAGCGATACTTATCGAAAGGCGTTCCGGGAATTTGTGGAGCGGCGGCAGGGTTTGTAGGATTTTGGATTTTGGGGTTTCGATTTTGAAATCCACCTTTGTCTTTCAAATTTTGAAGAAAATCAAAATGACTTGTCATATCTGTAAAAATGGGCAAACCCAACCGGGAAAAGCTACCCTCACGCTGCGCCGGGAAGGCACAGTGATTATGTTGGAAAATGTTGCAGCCCTGATTTGCAACAATTGCGGACATTATTATTTGGATAGCGAAACCGCTAAAAAAGTGATGAAGAATTTGGACGATGCCGTGGTTCGTGGGACGAAATTTGAAATTGCGGCGATGCAGGCAGCCTGAATTTTGATTTTTAAAAATTTTAAAACAAGATATTTTTTCAAAACCACGCCGCTCCGCCGCGTGGTTCTTTTTTTCTAAAAATTGAAAATGAACGACCTTTTTACTTTTCTCGCCAACCCAAAAACCAAGTTTTCCAAAATCATCCTCTCGATTTTTTGCTGTCTTTTTTTGGGTAAAATTTCAACCGCAATTTCCCAGCGACCCGCCCGCCCCGACGGCGCGGAAATTTTGCAAAGCATCAAAAAATTGCAGGTACTCGGCTCGGTTTTGTACGTCGCGGCGCACCCCGACGACGAAAACCAACGGTTCATTTCGTACATGGCCAACGTCAAAAATTTCGACGTGACCTACCTCAGCCTGACGCGCGGCGACGGCGGCCAAAATTTGATTGGCCCAGAATTGCGCGAAATGTTGGGCGTTTTGCGCACCGAGGAATTGCAAATGGCGCGTTCGATTGACGGCGGAAAACAGCAGTTCAGCCGCGCCAACGATTTTGGTTTTTCGAAAAACCCGGAAGAAACGCTCCATTTTTGGGAGCGCGACGAGGTGCTTTCCGATGTCGTTTGGCAGTTCCGAAAACAGCAGCCGGATGTGGTCGTGAACCGGTTTTTTCACGACAAAAAATACGACACGCACGGCCACCACACCGCTTCGGCCATGCTCAGCGTCGAGGCGTTCGACAAGGCCGGGCAGGCGGATGTTTTTCCAGAACAATTAAAATACGTTGAAAAATGGCAGCCGCGCCGCATTTTTTTCAACACTTCCTGGTTTTTTTACGGCAGCCGCGAGGCATTTGACAAGACTGACAAATCGAATTTGTGGCCGCTCGACATCGGAATTTACCTGCCGTTGAAAGGGAAAAGCAACAACGAATTGGCCGCCGAGGCGCGTTCGATGCACCGCTGTCAGGGCTTTGGTGGGCTGAACACGCGCGGCGAAACGCTCGAATATTTTGATTTTATCAAAGGTGAAAAACCCGCCCCGCCTGAGGCTGGACAGGCCGACCGCGATATGTTTTCAGGCATCAACACGACCTGGACGCGCGTCGCGGGTGGCTCGGCGATTGGAAAATTGCTCGCCAAAATTGAAAAAAATTACCGCGCCGACGACCCCGCTGCCAGCGTTCCAGAATTGGTAAAAACCATGCGTTTGATAAAAAAACTGCCCGACAGTTTTTGGAAAAATCGAAAATTGAACGACATAAAAACGGTCATCAAAAATTGCATGGGACTTTATTTGGAGGCCGGGGCGGCCGAAACGACGGTCACGCCGGGCGCGACGATGTCGGTAAAATTGGAGTTCATCAACCGCCTGGGCGTGGATGCGACGCTGGCCGGCATCTCGATTTTGCCCTCGATTTTTGACACGTTGCCGGGTTTGAAATTGATGAAAAACAAGTTTTACAGCCTCGACAAAAAAGTTGTTTTCCCAAAAAACTTGGAATTCACCGCACCGTACTGGTTGCAAAAACCGTCGTCGCTGGGGATGTATTCCGTTGAAAATCAAGAACTTCGGGGTGTTCCCGAAACGCCACGCGCCGCAAAAGTTCGCTGGCAAATGGTGGTTTTGGGCGAGCCAATTGAATTTGAAACGGACATTGTTTTCAAAAAAGGAGAACCTGACCGGGGCGAAGTTTACGAGCCGTTCGATGTGCTGCCGCCCGTTTTTGTGGGATTTTCGGAGCAATCGTATTTGTTTCCCGACCGGGCGAGGAGCGTGGAAGTTCATGTAAAAGCAGGCCGCGAAAAACTTTCGGGTGCTGTGAATTTGGAAGTCCCGGCGGGCTGGACGGTTTCGGCGGCGCAGAATTTTGAACTTTCGAGAAAAGGCGAGGAGAAGATTTTGACCTTTTCCATCACCGCCCCGGAGGCCTCGGCAACCGGCCAAATCCGAGCGGTGGCGACGGTGGATGGCGAAAAATTTGATAAAAATTTGTCCGAAATCCGGTACGACCACATTCCGGTTCAGCGCGTTTTGCGGCCATCGACGGCGCAGGTTTCGCGGCTGGACGTGAAATTTTTGGTCAAAAATATTGGCTACATCATGGGCGCGGGCGACGAAGTCCCGGCATCGCTCCGGCAGGCGGGCGTGTCGGTTTCGATTTTGGAAAATAAAGATTTGGAACTTGAAAATTTGAAAAAATACGAAGCCATCGTGGTTGGAATACGAGCGTACAACACGCGCGACGAGTTGAAATTTTACCAAAAAAACCTGTTCGATTACGTTGAAAATGGCGGCACTTTGGTCGTCCAATATCAAACTTCTGGTGAAATGGTGGTGAAAGATTTGGCACCGTTTCCGATGAAAATTGGCCGTGCCCGCGTGACTGACGAGACCGCTGAAATCCGATTTTCGCTGCCCGACCACGTCCTCCTCAATTCACCTAACAAATTGACTTCCAAGGACTTCGAGGGTTGGGTGCAGGAACGTGGGTTGTATTTTGCCTCGGAATGGGACGCCAAATTTGCCGCACCAATTTCATTAAATGACCCCGGCGAACCGGCTGCGAATGGCTCAATTTTGGTCGCGCAGTTCGGAAAAGGGCAGTACGTTTTTACCGGGATTTCTTTTTTTCGGGAGATGCCTTTCGGGGTGCCGGGGGCGGTGCGGTTGTTCGCAAACTTGGTTTCAGTGGGTCGGTGAACCACTGATTTGTTTTTTACCACAAAGGCACATAAGGACACATAAGTTGTTGATTTATAAAAACTTATGTTTTCTGATGTGTCTTTGTGTTTAAAAAAAATCATGGTTGGGAAAAGATTTTTTCAGCATTTGCCGTCGTCGTTTGAGCAATTTCTTTCAACGGTAAAACTTTCACTTCCGACAACATTTCGGCCACCAACCGGATGAAACTGCTTTCGTTGCGTTTGCCTCGGTGCGGAACAGGCGGCAAGTATGGCGCGTCGGTTTCGAGGACGATATTTTCGAGCGGAACATCGCGCAGCACGACAGCCAAATCACCTTTCGGATAAGTCAACGAACCGCCGATGCCGAGGTAAAAACCGAGGTCAATAATCTGTCGTGCCTCGTCCAACGTGCCTGAAAAACAGTGAAAAATGCCCCGCGACCGCCCATCTTGCCGCTCCCGAATCATGTCGATGCAAATTTGCGTGCTCTCGCGGGAGTGAATAATGATGGGCAAATCAAGGTCTTTTGCCCACTCAATCTGGCGGGCGAACGATATTTTTTGGCGTTCAAATTCGGCTTTTGCTTCCGGCCAGTACAAATCAATGCCGGTTTCACCGACGCCTGCCCACTTTCGATCCCCGAGGTGCTTTTCAACGATTTTCAATTCAGTTTCGACCGTTTCGCCGACGTGGCCGGGGTGCAAACCCATCATCGCAAAGCAATTTTCGGGAAATTCTTTTTCCAAATCCAGCATCGGTTGGATGGATTCGGAGTCAATATTTGGCAAAAACATTTTGGAAACGCCCAGCGAAATCGCCCGGCGGATCATTTCTGGGCGGTCGGAATCAAATTTTTTGGCGTACAAATGGGCGTGGGTATCAATTAATTGATGCATTGAAATTATATTTTTTTTGTGGGGCAAATGTAAAATCAGACAAGCGATTCAGCGAGTTGCGCCTTTAAAATTAGCGGCCGCAGTTTCAAACTCTGCTCCAAAACTTCCTCGTAATACTGCTCGTATTCCGGCAAGATGTTGTGCAAATCAAAACGTTTGGCCTGTGCCAGCGCGTTTTTTTTGAATTTTTGGAGCATTTCTTCATCGCTCAACAATTTAATCGCGTATCCAGCCATTTCATCCACCGCGCCGGGATTGCTCAAAAAACCGGTCACGCCGTGTTCATTTACCTCCGGTAAACCGCCACCGTTCGATGAAATCACGGGCACTTCGCAGGCCATGGCTTCCAGTGCCGCGAGGCCAAAACTTTCATTTTCGGACGGCATGATAAATAGGTCTGCGATGGCGAGCAATTCTTCGATGGCGTCTTGTTTTCCGAGAAAACGCACCTCGTCGCAGAGGCCGATTTCGCGGCAAAGCCGTTCGGCGTTTTGGCGTTCGGGGCCGTCGCCGATCATCAATAATTTGGAAGGCACTTTTTCGTGAACGCGAGCGAAAATCTGGATGACATCTTCCACCCGTTTTACTTTTCTAAAATTGGAAGTGTGTACCAAAATCCGCTCGCCATCGGGCGCAATTAGTTTTTTAAAATGGTCTTTGTTTGTCTTTTTAAATCTATCAAAATCTATAAAATTGTAAATGACCTTTATCTCGTTTGTTATCTTAAATAAGCGATTTGTATCTGCCTTTAAACTTTTAGAAACTGCAGTTACGCCATCACTTTTATTGATGCTAAATTCAACAACGGGCGCAAAAGCATTATTGCCGCCAACCAATGTTATATCAGTTCCGTGCAAAGTTGTTACAACAGGTAAATATCGGCCTTGTGTCAATAGAATTTTCTTGGCCATATAAGCCACCGCGGCGTGCGGAATGGCATAATGAACGTGCAAAATATCCAGGTTTTGATATTTTACAACGTCCACAATTTTGGAAGCCAAAGCCGTATCGTATGGCGGATATTCAAACAGCGGATAATCCTCGCTATCCACTTCATGATAAAAAACATTGGCATAAAAATGCGCCAAACGGACCGGGCGGCGATAAGTTATAAAATGGATTTCATGCCCTTTTTGCGCCAAACCGAGACCCAATTCAGTGGCCAAAACCCCCGAACCGCCGTAAGTTGGATAACAAACAATGCCAATCTTCATTAGTTATTGGTTAGTAGTTATTGGAAAATTAGTTGTTGTTGAGATGGTGAATTGAGATAAACAAGTTCATTGAAAAGAGGTTGCAAGAAGCAAAACGAACTAATTTTGCGCCACCAATAACCAATAATTATTAACCAATCACCAAAAATGGGTCGTAAAAATAAACTCCGCAAGTTTGCTGAAATCCTTTCATTTCCCAATGTTTATGAATGTTACAATGTCCAGCAACCTGAATTGATGGGGCAAAATATGGAGCGCGTCGATTTGAAAGGCAGGTGGCGCGATGGGCATTTTAAAAATCAAAATCCGATAATCTTGGAATTGGCCTGCGGCGGCGGCGAATATTCCGTGGCGTTGGGTCGGCAGTTTCCGGATTTGAATTTTATCGGGGTGGACGTGAAAGGCAATCGGATCTGGAAAGGCGCAAAACAAGCAATTGACCAAGGGTTGAAAAATGTGGCTTTTTTGCGGACGCGCATCGAAATCATTGATTTGTTTTTTGAAAAAGGCGAGGTGGACGAAATTTGGATCACTTTTCCCGACCCGTTTCCGCGCAACAGCAAAGAAAACCGGCGGCTGACTGCTGATTTTTTCAATGAAAAATACCGCCAAATTTTGCGCCCCGGCGGGCTGATGCATTTGAAACACGACGACCCGGATTTTTTCAAATTTTCACTCGAAACGATCGCTGCCGACCCGCGAAACAAAGTCGTATATTTGAACGAAAATATTTACGCGGGCGAGTTGGATTTTCCGGAATTGGGCATTCAAACTTTGTATGAAAGTATGCACCTCGCGGCAGGGAAAACGATAAAATATGTGCGATACACCATTTCTTGATTTTAAAAATTGATAAAATTATGAGTCAGGTAGTGCTTGAATTTTCTAACCAAAATGATTTGGAGTTGCTGCTTTCATTTGCGAAGCGGCTGGGTGCAAAAATTTTGTCTATCAACACACCCCAGCATTTGGCTCCAAAATCTATCAGCAACAAAAAATATTTGTTGATGCAAAAGGCTGCAAACGACCCGCTTTTTCAGTCCGATGTCCAAGAAATGATGGATGACTTTACCCATGCAGACCTCGAAACAGCATGAAAAATATAAAAAAATGGCAGATTTATCAGGCTAACCTTGACCCGGTTATCGGTTCGGAACAAGGAAAAAGCCGCCCAGTTTTGGTGGTGAGCGAAAATGCAATAAACGATTTGTTGAATTGCGTAAATGTTGTGCCGATTACAACTCGAAAACCGGGTCGAATTATTTATCCGAATGAAGTCGCACTGCCTGCTGGAACGGGTGGTTTGCCAAATGAATCAATCATTTTATGCCATTAAATTAGGACTTTGGACAAACGGCGGCTATTCATGGAAATCGGCGAAATGGACATTTTGCCCTTGCAAAAGGCCGTTTTTGAGGCGATTTGCTTTCAACTTGGCATTGATTAAAATTTTTTTCAAAAATTTTTCACCCGCCCGGAACTATCAAAACCATCTACGAGTTTTACCCCACGTCGTCGCAAGGTTGATAAATTGGGGAAGTTGTGCCCCTGCAAAAACCGCCCGTCGTCCACCAAATTAGAAACCAAACTCGGCTTAATATTATGGAATTAATGGCACTCAATCGTCCGAACGTGCAACACGAGCAGACTTTCGAGCGGGAATTTCTCCCGCTGGCAGATGCTTTGTTGAACTTCGCATGGCGTTTTACGAACGACCGCGAGCGGGCTGAGGATCTCGTGCAGGAAACCTTTCTGAAAGCATGGAGATTCGTGGATCGCTACGAAGCAGGCACAAATGCCAAGGCGTGGTTGTTCAAAATTTGCAAAAACGCCTTCATCAATGACTATCGCCAGAAAAAAACTCGCCCGAGCAACACGACTTCTTTCGACGATTTCATGTTGTTCCATGGCGATGAAGATGCGGTCGAACCTCGTTTTCTCGGTTTGCACGAGGAAATTGGCGGAAAATTGCTCGGCGATGAAGTGACCCGCGCCATCAACGCGCTGCCCGATAATTTTCGGACGGTGGTTTTGCTCGACCTCGAAGATTTTACCTACGAGGAAATTGCTGCCATCGCCGATATTCCAATCGGAACAGTACGTTCGCGGCTGCACCGTTCCCGGAATGTGCTTGCAAATAAATTGCGGGAATATGCCGGACAACATGGTTACAACGTCTCCGACGACGAAAAAACGACAACCGGCAGCGAAACTGTCAAAAATTGATGACTTAAAGGTTTGTTCGGAACTAATCCGGGCAAACCTTTTTTTAATTGAGATAATATGATATTGGGATATTTAGATATTTCCACTATCAAAAACAATATCTCAATAACACAATATCTCAATATCATTTCTAACAAGTCTGTTATCAACTTATCAAACAGAAAAGTAATTTTCAATCTTAATTTTCTTAAAAAATTGATGATGTCCGTTATTATTTCAAATAGAAACAACTGTATGATACAATCTCTTTTAGTGAGGCAAACTAAGAGATTGGTGCGTTGTCTTCCGGCGTCAGATTTTTGTGAAAATTATGGTATTGTTTGGTGCAGTTGCGCTGATAAGACACAAAAAAGCTTTTAAAAAATGAAGCAACAACTCAGCAACGCTGGAATTCCAGCCACCGCAACCACCCGCACGCCAGACGCGATGCCGTCCGAAAAAACCTTTTTCCAAAATCCGCCCGCCCCGGAGTTCATACCATTTCAGGATGAAAACTCCCCAGAATTTCATAAAGAAGAAAAACTCTTCCGTGAATTTATTTTAAGCCGATTACCCAAACATAAGGCTTCGCAAAATCTTATTCAAAAACTAAAACTCACTATAAAAAATAAGAGATAGCCATAAAAAATCTTAAAAAAAACGCCGCCCGGACTTTTCCGAGCGGCGTTTTGTTTTAGCTATTGGAAAATTGGTTATTAGGAAATTAGTTATTGGCATAACCACTTTCCCAATAACTAATCAGGTCAAACGCATTAAAATCCATTCCCGAAGGGAATCTATGTTTATAGCTCAGAGCAAGGGCATTTTCCTCAAATCCCGAAGGGATTTTATGTTTTCAGGCGCGAGTTTTTACATAAAATCCCTTCGGGATTTCTCG
>JANNMS010000218.1:0-10068 GCA_031398055.1 Saprospirales bacterium
ATAGTTTTAAAAACTATGAACTACCACGAATTGCTATGCTGTTCATAGTTTATCGTTCATAGTTCATAGTTTTAAAAACTATGAACTACCACGAATTGCTATGCTGTTCATAGTTTATCGTTCATAGTTCATAGTTCAAGAAAATTATTTGTTTGCCAATTGCCCGCAAGCCGCATCGATATCCTTCCCACGACTCCGGCGAACCGTGACCGTCACGTCTTTTTCCACCAAATAAGCTGCAAAACGGTTGAGCCGCTCCTCGCCGGTTTTGGTAAATGGGCTGCCGTCGATGGGGTTGTACTCGATAATATTGACTCGAACCGGGAATTTTCGGCGGCACAACTGCACCAATTTCGCTGCGTCCTGCTCGCTGTCGTTGAAATTTTCGAACGCGATATATTCGTACGAAATCCGGCCGTGCGTTTTTTGGTAAAAATATTCGAGCGATTCCATCAATTTTTCAAGGCCGTTCGATTCGTTGATCGGCATGATTTCGTTGCGTTTCGCATCGTCGGCGGCGTGCAAACTGAGCGCGAGATTGCTCCGAAAACCATCGTCGGCCAGTTGTTTGATCATTTTTGCGATGCCAGCCGTGCTCACAGTGATTCGCCGCGCCGACATGCCCATGCCGTGCGGCAGTGGCGAAGTGATGCGTTCGATACTTTGCATCGTGTTGGCGTAAGTCAAAAGTGGCTCGCCCATGCCCATGTAAACGACGTTGGTCAGCCCGGTTCCGAACGCTTCGATGCTTTGGCGGTTCACCAATTTGACTTGGTCAAAAATTTCGCCGGCGGTGAGGTTTCGTTTTCTGCCCATTTTTCCGGTCGCGCAAAATTTGCAAGTCAAACTGCAACCGACCTGCGTGCTGACGCAGACCGTAAATCTGTTGTCGTCCGGCACAGGAATCAAAACGCTTTCGATGCGGTGACCATCGTGCGTCAGCCAGCGGGTTTTGACCGTGCCGTCGTCGGAATGTTGGGTTTTATCCTCGAAAATGGTTTCGAGCGCGTAATTTTCGGTGAGCCGCTGCCGCAAATTTTTCGACAAATTGGTCATGCCCTCGAACGTCGTGGTGCCTTTTGCCCACAACCATTCATAAACTTGGGCGGCGCGAAAACGCGGCTCGCCCCACTCGGCGAAGGTTTTTTCGAGGTGAGAAAGAGAAAGCGAGCGGATATCTGTGCGGTCTACTGCCATAATTTTTTTTCAATGCGTTTTGCCATGAATTGCACCAATTTTCACAAAGCATAATTCAGGTTTGTGAAAATCCGTGCCATTCGTGGCCGAAATTCGAGGTGCAAAGGTTGCGATTTTGCAGGGTTTTCTTCCAAGTTTAACCGGACAGGTTTTAACAAAGTTGACTTTGCGCCACAGTTTTTACCTTTGTAAAAAAATGCCCGAACGATGTCAAAATTCACCATCGAAGTTGCAGACACCGCTGTCGAAAGCCGCCTGCTCCATTTTTTGAGCGATTTGGAAAAAAACTTTCCAGCGAAATTGCAATGGCAGGTCAAACAGCCCCGAAAAACGAACGGCAGCGCGAAACCCGACACCTCACTTTCCGAGCGTTTCGAGGCGCATTTTCAGCGTTGGAAAAAGGAGACCGCGCCGCTGTCGAGCACGCACGCGATGTTTTCGCACCCTGATTATTTGGAAATCATCAAGTTGGGCGGCGCGGCCGTCCCTTTGATTTTGAAAAAAATGCAGGTTGACCCACAGCACCTTTTTTATGCACTTTTAAAAATCACTGGCGAAAACCCAGTTCCCGCTGTCCACATCGGAAAATTCGATAAAATGACAAACGATTGGTTGGACTGGGGGCGGCAAAAAGGCTATTTACAAAAATGAGCAAACAGACCATCGTGATGGACGAATTTCCAAATTCGAGGTTGGAACCTTTTGAACTGACAAGCCCTGCCACCGGCAAATACAACTGTATTGCCTGGGCTCTCGAAGACCCGCAATTTTTTTACTGGCCAGGGCCAAAGGAGTTTTACAATTGGCCGAAAGACCTGCCCCGCGAACTTTCGATGGAAGTTTTTGTCCAAATTTTTGCGGCCAACGGATATCAAATCTGCGAAAACGCTTCGCTGGAAAAAGGCTTCCAAAAAATTGCCATTTTCGAAAAAAACAGCGAACCAACCCACGCCGCCCGGCAACTCCCGGACGGTTTTTGGACGAGCAAAATCGGAGCGTTGGAAGACGTGCGGCACTCGCTGGCTGCAATTTCTGGCGGGATGTACGGCGGGGCGGTGGTGTTTTTGAAAAGAGAAAACCCGGCAGATTTTTGAGGCAAAGTAAAATACTTACTTTTACCACTTTGAAAAACAAGTCTTAGAAAAAATGTCAAGTCGAGAATGGAATAATTTGATGCGCGCGCTGGAAAACCAGTTGTGCATCCTTTTGGTTGGCCCCGCGCTGTCGGGTTCGACCGTCAAAAACGTCTATGAGCCTTACACTGAACAACTTGCGCAAAGTCTGGCCGAAGAAATGGACAAGGAAAAACTGCCATTCGACCCCGACAGCAACCAAAATCTGGCCTACATCGCACAGATATATAATGGTGTGCCGAACGCCACCGAACTCGATGCCGCTTATTTTGCCCAAACTTTTTACCAAAAAATCACCGTCCCCGGCGACGCCCTTTTGGCTTTGGCCAAATTGCCGATTTCGTTGGTCATCAACACGACGCCCGATGATTTGGTGGTGCAGGCGTTTCGGCAGGCCGGAAAATTCAATGTGAACTCCGCATTTTACAATTATCGCCGCCCGGTTGATTTTAATTTTGACCGCCCGACGGCAGATAAACCATTGGTTTACAACCTATTCGGCTCGTCGAAAACGCCGGAATCGCTCGTTTTGACGGCGGCCAACCAACTTGATTTTATTGGAAAAGTGATGCGCGGCGACCCACCGATTCCCCCGAAACTTTTGCAGGAACTGGACAGCACGAAAACCTATCTTTTTGTCGGCTTCGATTGGCGGCAGTGGCATTTGCAATTGTTGCTGCGCGCCCTGCAATTTGGGCAGGAGAGTGCGATGCTTGCCCCGGCGTTCCCGGATTATTCGTTGAGCCGCTCGGCAAAAGAGATTTATTCGAGCCTTTTCAAAAAAATCGCTTTCGTGGACGACCACATCGAACAGTTTGTGGGCGAACTTTCCAATCAATTTAAACCAGCCGCCGCCGCGCCGACCGGGCAGGGAAAACGCATTTTCGTTTCCTCGCACCCCGCGGAGGACAATTTGAAAACCGGTCTGCTGGCGCAACTCAAAGTTTTGGAACAAATCGGAAAAGCCACTTTTTGGCACGACGGTCTGGTCAAATTTGGGGAAGACAAAGCCACTGCCATCCAAAAAGAACTCGCCGCCGCAGAAATCGTCCTGATTTTGGTGAGTGCAGAATACCTCGCCGACGACAATTTGCGGCTCACCGAACTGCTCCCGGCCATCGCCCAACAACGGACAGCCGGAAAAAAAGTTATCCCGATCATTCTCGAACCGAGCGGCTGGCAAAATATGCCCGAACTGACGCAGTGCTACCCGATTTTGCCCGACCCCGGCAACGAACCGGGAAAAGCCATCACGACTTGGCAAAATTTGGACGCCGCGTTTTCGAATGTCGTGGAGAAATTGAAGGGGATTTTGGGCTGAGTTTTTTGGCTTTTTTTCCCATAATTTTGCTGAAAAATAAATCGATTATGACTCCACTTGAACAAGCCATCTCCATTTTACCCGAAATGTCGGAAAATGAAATCGCCCAGTTTTTGCAGCGGGCGAGCCAAAAAATTACTTCAAATTTTCAGGGAATTGAAAAAACACCGGGCGTTTTCGGTGGAAGTGCTTGCGTTTTGCGCAGCCAAGTTCCGGTTTGGGAAATTGTTGAAAAAATGCGGTTGGGCGTGGGAAATGAAAAATTGCTGCAAAATTTCCCGACGCTCCGAGCAGAAGATTTGACCCATGCTTGGGCTTACTTTAATTTGAACCGGGAAGAAATTGAGGGGGAGATTTTTGAAAATTATAAAAATTGAAACCCAAAAAAATCCCGCCCCCCGGCAAAAACCGAAAGGCGGGATTATCAAAAAAACAAAATTTCAAACCAAAAATTACCGCACAAAAAGCAATTCCCGATATTTCACCAACGGCCAATATTGGTCGTCCACAATGCTTTCGAGGTCGTCGGCGGCTTCGCGGATGGCCTCCATTTGCGGTTTCACGTCGTCGCAAAAAATCTGCGCTTCGATTTTTAAATCATCGGTCGAGTGCGCCGCGCCGAACGCTTTTTCCATCAAAGCAAGGCTCGTTTGGATGTTTTTGACGTTTTCGGCGATTTTTCCGAGTTGTTCTTTTGAAAAACTGGCCGCGTCTTCCATCCCGATGGATTTCAAAGCAGCCACATTTTGCGCCAGTTCAGTTTGAAAACGAACCACCGACGGCAACACAAACGTGTTCACCAACTCGCGCAACATTTTCGATTCGATGTCCAATTTCGTGATGTAGCCATGCAATTGGACTTGCAAAAAAGCGGAAAGTTCCTGTTTGTTCATCACCCCAGAATTCCCGAAAAACTCCTGCGCCAATTTGCTGTCCAAAATTTCCAGCGCGTCCGGCGTGGTCGCGTGATTGCTCAGGCCGCGGCGGGCTGCCTCGTTTTTCCATTCGTCGGAGTAATTATTTCCTTCAAAAACGATGGCGCGCGACTTGCGGATGTACGTTTTCAGGACGTTTAAAATCGCAACTTCCTCGGTTTCGCCTTTCGCAGTCAATTTTTCAACGTCTTTTTTAAATTCTGCCAATTGCAAACCCATCATCGTGTTCATCACCGTCATCGGCCCGGCGCAGTTTTGGCTCGAACCGACGGCGCGGATTTCAAATTTATTTCCGGTAAATGCAAACGGCGAAGTCCTGTTGCGGTCGGTGTTGTCCAGTTCGAGGTTCGGCAATTTTGAGATCAAATCGAGCGCGCGTTTCACTTCTTTCGAGCCGTCCTCGTTTTTTCCGTTCGCAATTTGGTTCAACAATTTCGACATCGCTTGGCCGATAAAAACGGAAATAATCGCTGGCGGAGCCTCGTTCGCGCCGAGCCGGTGGTCGTTTCCGGCGTGTGCAAAACTTGCCCGCAGCAGGTCTGCATATTTATAAACCGCCGTAATTGTGTTGACAAAAAAGGTCAAAAACCGCAGATTCGTGCCCGGCGATTTGCCCGGCGACAACAAATTCACGCCAGTATTTGTGCTCATTGACCAGTTGTTGTGCTTGCCAGAGCCGTTGATTCCGGCGAACGGTTTTTCGTGGAGCAGCACCCGCAATTTGTGGCGGCGGCTCACCCGTTCCATCAAATCCATCAACAATTGGTTGTGGTCAACCGCCACATTTACCTCTTCAAACATCGGCGCAACTTCATATTGAGCAGGCGCGACTTCATTGTGGCGCGTCCGAACCGGGATGCCCAATTTGTGGCTTTCCATTTCCAAATCGCGCATAAATGCATAAACACGCTCCGGGATCGAGCCAAAATAATGGTCTTCCAATTGCTGATGTTTCGCTGGCGAGCCACCCAAAAGCGTCCGTCCGCACTGCACCAAGTCCGGGCGGGCGCAAAAAAGCGCGTCGTCAATCACAAAATATTCCTGCTCCCAGCCCAAAGTCGCGGTGACTTTGTGGATGTTTTTGTCAAAATATTGGCCAATCGCGACGGCAGTTTTGTCCAAAAACGCCTGCGAACGCAGCAATGGCAACTTGAAATCCTGCGCCTCGCCAGAATAAGTCACGAAAATCGTGGGGATGCAAAGCGTTTTTCCATCGCCAACTTCCATCAAAAACGCCGGGCTGCTCGGATCCCAAACAGTGTAGCCACGCGCCTCAAAAGTGCTCCGCAAACCGCCCGACGGAAACGACGAGCCGTCCGGTTCTTGCTGAACCAAAGCCGAACCCGCGAACTCTTCGATCACCCGACCGTCGTGGGTCATCGTGAAAAAAGAGTCATGTTTTTCGGCAGTTTTGCCGGTCAACGGCTGAAACCAGTGGGCAAAGTGGGTGCAACCTTTTTCCTGCGCCCATTTTTTCATACCATCGGCGATGGCTTCGGCCGTGGCCACGTTCAGTTTCGTGCCGGTTTGGATGGCGGCTTTCAAATTCAAATACGCTTCTTCGGCGAGGTGTTTTTTCTGGGCGACTTCACCAAAAACGTTTTCACCAAAATACGAAGCGATGGTTTCGGTGCTTTCCGGGAAGTCAAAACCTGCGACCGGGTCAAGCCGGTTTTCGACGGCTTGCAAGGCTTGGAAACGAGAAATGGACATAATTTTTTGAATTAGAAATTAAGAATTTGAAATTAGGAATTTGAAATTAGGAATGTTGGGGCGGGGCTGAGGTTTTGCTTTGCCTGATTTTTTAAAAATTTAAAAAACTAAAATTTTATGTCTTGAAATTTTTAAAGCAAAGTATAAATTTACATTTTCAATTTTACCACAAAAAAGTAAAAACTTGTAGGTTGCGCTGGTTTTTCAAACGCAACGCAAAGGTAATTTACTTTTTATGAAAAAATGAATACCTAAAATTGGTTATAATTGTTGTTTTTTATTGAAAAACTCAAAGATGCCGAGGAACTTTTAATTTATGCTTTCAAAAATAATATTCTGGAAAACGAAATTGGGGAAAATTGGGGAAATTCATCTGATTCCAATCGTTTTTGAAAAAGGTGTTAAAAAGTGTTGAAAAATAAATGGCCGAAATTTTTTTGGAGGTCGGTCTAATTTCGGGCATTGGCTACTTTTGCCAGAAATCGGGCGGGCGGCGAACCCCGTTTAAGAAACTGGCACTGTACTTTTGTAAAAAAAATTTTGTGAAATGAATGCTGTTTTTCAAATTTCTGCTTCTGAATTGGACGGTTCAATTTTAAAAAAAATCCGCGCACTGACCATCGGACGAAAGTTCAAGGTGGTCATTCAATTGGAAGAATTGACAGATTCTGCAACCCAAATTAACGTCGAATCGGGAAAAATCACAGAATCCGCGTTGGCCTATTCCATTCGGGCACTGAAAAAAGTAGCGGCAAACCACGCCGCCACCGAGCAAATTTTGGCAAAATATGGGCGGTTCAATTTTGATTTCACAGGTTATAAGTTCAACAGAGACGAAGCCAATGAACGATAAAATAGTTTTTGCCGACTCCAACATCTTTCTGTATTTGCTCGACCAAAACTTGGCTAAAAAAAGGATTGCTGCCCAAGTACTCCAACTTCGTCCATTTATTTCGCCGCAAGTCATTTTTGAAAATATCAATGTTGCCATGAAAAAATTTGGGATGACCCGCTCGGAAGCCATCGAGCACGCACAAATGCTGTTGGGTTTTTGTCCCCTCGTCCTTGACACGGAAAATTCCTTGAAAATTTCGTTTGAAGTCCTCGAACGGTATCAATTGCAGGTTTTTGATAGCCGAATTCTTGCCGCTGCATTGACCGCGGGTTGTGAAATTCTTTATTCCGAAGATTTTCAACACAACCAAAATTTTGAAGGAATTCTTACCGTCATCAACCCTTTTATAATTTAAAAACGAATTCGTAATTCCTAATTTAAAATATGTCAGACATTCAAAAACTGAAAGAAACCGCTGCCCAAATCCGCCGCGACGTGGTGCACATGGTTTACAATTGTCAAAGCGGCCACCCCGGAGGCTCGCTCGGCTGCGTCGAATATTTCACCGCGCTTTATTTTGAAGTGATGAAACACAAACCGAAACCTTTCAAAATGGAAGGGCACGGGCAAGACATGTTTTTTCTTTCAAATGGGCATATTTCGCCGGTTTGGTACTCGACTTTGGCACGGAGCGGCTATTTTGAAGTGTCGGAATTGGCCACATTTCGAAAAATAAACTCGCGTTTGCAAGGCCATCCGGCGACACACGAAGGTCTGCCGGGCATTCGTGTGGCTTCCGGTTCGCTCGGACAAGGCATGTCGGTGGCAATCGGCGCGGCTCTCGCCAAAAAAATGGACGGCGACAAAAACAAAATCTGGTGCATGACCGGCGACGGCGAACTCGAAGAAGGCCAAAATTGGGAAGCCATCATGTTTGCCGCCGCGAAAAACGTGGACAACCTCGTGGTGACGGTGGACTGGAATGGCCAGCAAATCGACGGCTCGACCGACGAAGTTTTGAGTCTCGGCGACCTGCCCGCAAAATGGAAAGCCTTCGGTTGGGACGTCCTGATTTGCGAAACTGGCAATGACCTCGAAGCCGTGATTTCCATTTTGAAAAAAGCAAAACGCCGCACCGGCAAAGGAAAACCGGTGGTGATTTTGCTGAGAACGGCGATGGGCTACGGCGTGGATTTTATGGTCGGGACGCACAAATGGCATGGAAAGGCACCGAACAAGGAGCAGTTGGATTCGGCGATGGGGCAGTTGGTGGAGACTTCGCTGGGTGATTTTTAAGTTTTCTGCCCATTTTTCCGCTATTTTTGTCATTGAAAAACACAAAACCGATGCGAGAAACAGACTATCAAACTAAATTAAAGGAATTGGAAAAGGCTGAAAACGATATCAAAAATCGCTTGCAAGCCTTGCTCCGAATTCCAGAACTTTTTCCAAATCAAAGTAAAGAATGGCTAAACGAAGAAGTAAATCAGGGCTTGGACCAATTGAAGGTCATCTGGCTGAAACGGAAACTTTTGCTGGCCAAGCAACAGTCGGAGAACCTGTAACCATCCCTTTTACGATGGACGACCTGGCAGAAAAGTACGCAAATCTGCCAAATGCGGATGCGCGCGAGGCATTTTGGGATGAAATTCGTGAAATCGCTCAATTTTTCACCGAAGCGCAACGCGAACTTTTTGCCATTTCCTGGAAAGAATCAATGCGTCGGGCTATCGAACGGGCAGATTTGGCCATCCAATCTGCCGACCGCGCATTGAATCGGGCTGCTTAAATTTTGTCTCAAAATTGAGATTCCAATCCAAATCCAACCGCGCCCCGCGCGAATTTTCACACCTATATATTATATGAACATCAACGAAATAATCAGCACCGGCACCCGCGCCACCCGCGAAGGTTTCGGCGCAGGCCTGCTCGAACTTGGCCGACAAAACCCAAACGTGGTCGCCCTGACCGCCGACCTTTTGGAAAGTTTGCTGATGCAACATTTCAAAAAAGAATTTCCCGAAAGATTTATCCAGTGCGGCATCGCCGAGGCCAACATGATGGGCATCGCGGCGGGGCTGGCGACGGCTGGAAAAATCCCGTTCACCGGCACGTTCGCCAATTTTTCGACTGGGCGGGTTTATGACCAAATCCGGCAGAGCATTGCGTATTCCCACAAAAACGTGAAAATCTGCGCCTCGCACGCTGGTCTGACGCTCGGCGAGGACGGCGCGACGCACCAAATTTTGGAAGACATCGGCATGATGCGGATGCTGCCCGGCATGACGGTCATCAATCCCTGCGATTTCAACCAAACGAAAGCCGCGACGATGGCGATTGCCGACCATCACGGCCCTGTTTATTTGCGTTTTGGCCGCCCGGCGTGGCCGATTTTTATTCCCGAAAACCAAAAATTTGAAATCGGCAAAGCACTTTTGCTGGCCAGCGGGACGGACGTGACCATTTTTGCCACCGGGCATTTGGTTTGGACGAGCATCGAGGCGGCGAAAGAATTGGCGGCGGCGGGCATTTCCTGCGAAGTCATCAACATCCACACGATAAAACCGCTCGACGAGGAGGCGATTTTGGACTCGGTTTCAAAAACACGCGCCGTCGTCGTGGCCGAAGAACACCAACGAAATGGCGGCCTCGGCGATGCGATTGCGAACGTGCTTGCCCACAATCTGCCGGTGCCGATGGAATATGTCGGGGTGAAAGATTCTTTCGGCGAAAGCGGAAAACCTGCCGAACTTTTGGAAAAATATGGGCTTGGGAAAAAGGATATTATCTGGGCCGTCAAAGACGCGCTGGATAGAAAAAAATAGTTTAATCACATAGGCCACATAGGTTTTTTCACATAGGTTCACATAGATTTTATTGTTTTTTGCCAAAAAACCTATGTGAACCTATGTGAAAAAACCTATGTGGCCTATG
>JANNMS010000269.1:0-14425 GCA_031398055.1 Saprospirales bacterium
TTTTGTCATTCAGGAGGAATCCGTCTCCATCCAGTTTTGGCGTGGTGTGTTTTAAAAAAGCGATTTTCACCGTTTTTTACCACGACAAAACTAGATGGAGACGGATTCCTCCTGAATGACAAAAAACCACAAAATTGAGTCTTAATTTTTCAAAAATCCTCCCAACCTTGCCATTCCAATCCTCGTTCAATAATTTGAAAACCTATTTCACCAATCAAATTTTTTTCTAAAAAAATGAAAAAACGCTACCTGCCTTTCCTCTTTTTCCCCCTTTTTCTTTTCCCAAAAATTTCCATATCCCAAACTGCTGCCGACGTTGTCGTGCCGGTTTCGGTGACGGTTTCGAACAGTCCGGCGGCCATCACTTTGAATTGGTCAACCGGCACGGGCGTCGCCTCGACCATCGTCGGGCGAAAAAGTCTGTTCGATTTTTCGTGGACGACCATCGCCCAACTCCCGCCGACGACCAACACTTTTACCGATACCGATGTGGCCGTCGGCGAGGCGTGGGAATACATCGTTTTGCAATCCGGCACGCCGCAGCGCGTCGGTTTGGTGATGGCGGGCATCGAAGTGCCGCCAAATGTTTTTGGTTACGGGCGCGTGTGTTTATTGGTGGATGACAATTTGTCCGCCCCGCTCGCTGCCGAACTTGCCCAATTTGAAGCCGATTTGCGCGGTGACGGCTGGCAAATTTCCCGGAAAAACATCAACACAACCACCGCGACGGTGGCTTCGGTGAAATCTGAAATCCGCAGTTTTTACAACGAAGACCCTCAAAATTCGACGGCGGCCTTCCTTTTTGGCAATCTGCCCGTGCCGTATTCTGGAAATATCGCGCCCGACGGCCACGGCGACCACGTCGGTGCTTGGCCGACCGATTATTATTATGCCGACATGGACGAGGCGAGTTGGACGGATGTTTCGGTAAATAATTCGGCAGCGGCGCGCCCGGCGAACCGAAATGTGCCGGGGGACGGGAAATTTGACCAAAGTCAAACCCCCACCCTGCCCGAACTGATTGTCAGCCGCGTTGATTTTTCAAATTTGTCGGGCTGGTCGGTTTCTAAAACAGAACTTTACCGTCGGTATTTGGTAAAAAACCACCGTTTTCGCAGCGGTGAATTTCGCCCCGACCAAAAAACTTTGGTGGACGACAACTTCGGATATTTCTCCGGCGAGGCATTTGCCCAAAGTGGCTGGCGGGCTGGATATGCTTTGACTGGCGTCCAAAACACGGTGGCTGGTGACTTTTTTACCGATACTGATACTCAAAGTTATCTCGTCGGTTACGGTTGCGGCGGCGGCTGGTACCAGGGTGCGAGCGGCGTCGGAACTTCCGACGATTTCAAAAACGACAGCGTGAACGTGGTGTTTTCCATGCTTTTTGGTTCGTATCATGGCGATTGGGACCACGAGGACAACCCGTTCATGCCGTCCGCGCTGGCCTCGAAAGGCTCGATTTTGACCTGTGCTTGGGCAGGCCGTCCGGCGTGGACGTTTCATCACATGGGCATGGGTTTGCCGATTGCCTACTCAACTTTGTGGGTTTATTTGAATAGTTTTTTGCCTGCGCCGGTTTATCCCGCGAGTTACGGCGATGACCAAATCCACGTCGGTTTGCTCGGCGACCCGACACTGCGGGCGCAGGCCGCCCGGCCTCCAAAAAATGTCGCGGCGGTCCTCAAAAATTGCAATTCCGTTGAAATCAACTGGGCTGCCTCGCCCGACGCGACGCACGGATATTTGATTTATCGTTCCGAAAAATTGGACGGCGAGTACGTTTTGCTTTCTCAAAATCCGGTGGCCACGACCAATTTCACGGATGCCGCGCCGCTCGCCGGGCAAAATTTTTACCAAATCAAAACCCTAAAATTGGAAAACGTGCCGACCGGTTCGTATTTCAATCAGAGCACGGGCGTCCCGGCGAACGTTAATTTCAACGCGACGCCACCGAGTTTGGCACTCGAAATCACGCCCGTTTCCTGTTTTGGAAAAACCGACGGCGCGGCAAAAGCCACCGCGACGGGCGGCGCGACACCTATTATATATGAATGGTCGAATGGAAATGTCGGGCCGTGGCTCGACCAAGTCGTGGGCGGCATTTATTATTTGACCGCGACGGATGCGAACGGCTGCACCTCGACGGCGACGGCAAACGTGGCCGAACCTGCCGATTTGCAATTTTCCGCAGCCGCAGCCGATGCAAAATGTTTTGGGGAAAATAGCGGCACGGTCGTTTCGACGGTTTCCGGCGGCACGGCAGGTTACAGTTTTTTGTGGTCAAATAATTCGACGGCTCAAAATTTGACGAACTTGGTGAGCGGAATTTATTCCGCCACTTTGACCGATTCGCACGGCTGCACGAAAACGACTTCGGCGACCGTCGGCCAACCGACGGCTTTGAATTTCGCGGCAGCAGCCACCGCTGCAAAATGTTTTGGTGAAAATTCCGGCTCGGTGGTTTCGACCGTTTCGGGCGGCACGGCAGGGTATAATTTTTTGTGGTCAAATAATTCAACCACCCAAAATTTGATAAATTTGGTGGGCGGAATTTATTCCGCCACGTTAACCGACGCGAACGGCTGCACAAAAACAGCCTCGGCAACCGTCGGCCAACCCACCGAAATTTCAATCCAAACTTCCACCACGCAAGCCAGTTGCAACGGCACGGCGGATGGCTCGGTGAATTTGACGGTTTCCGGCGGTGCTGGGAATTTTATTTTTTTGTGGTCAAATGGCTCGACGGCGCAAAATTTGACAAACGTGGCCGCTGGAAATTACTCGGTGACAGCGACCGACGCGAGCAATTGCACAAAAACGGCGACGGTTTTGGTGGAGGAAAAATCTTCGATTCAAATCACGGAAAATGTTTTCAACCCACCTTGTTTTGGTTTCGAGGGGTACATCGGTTTGACGGTTTCGGGCGGCACGGCGGGTTATTCGTTTTTGTGGTCGGACGGCTCGGATTTTGATGAAATTTACCCCGGCGCGGGCAATCACTCCGTGACCGTGACCGATGCGGCGGGCTGCGATAAAATTGCCAATTTTACCCTCACCGCGCCCCCGCAAATCATCGTGACCGCCACGACGGTCAACCCAAAATGCAACCTCGGCCAAGACGGCAGTATCACGGCAGCGGCGAGCGGCGGGACGGGCAGTTTTACTTATTTGTGGGACGATGGCAGCACGGGCGCGACACTTTCCAACCTTTATGCTTCGTCTTTTGGGTCGTCTTACCACGTGACCGTCACGGACAATTCCGGTTGCCAGACCGATGAAAAATTCACGCTGGTTGCGCCGCCGAACATCCAATTTTCTTTGAACAGTGCCGGGTATTTTATCCCTTGCAACAATCCGCTGACGATGACGACGACGGCCAGCGGCGGTACGCCACCGTATTCTTATTTGTGGTCGGACGGTTCGACGGACGATAAATTGACGACCTCGCAAAAAGGGCCGTATCCGTGACTTTGACCGACGCGAACGGCTGCACGTCCACCGAATCCACCGATTTATTTCAAGCCTCGCCGCCCAATCTTTTTGTCAGCGGCGGCGGCGTTTTGACCTGCACCGCGCCGCGAATTTTGACAGCCGAAGGAAGTGCCAGCCTGCCGCCGTACACTTATTTTTGGTCGGACGGCTCGACCGGGCAGACTTTGCAAACGACTGTGCCGGGCATTTTCACGGTGACGGTGACTGATTCAAAAGGATGCACGAAAACGAGTTCGGGGACGGTGACCGCGCCGCCAGCTATCCAGATCGTGCAAGATATTGTGCTGCCCGTGGTGTGCCCGGGCGGGTCCGATGGATTGGTGTACGTAATCATCAGCGGGGGCACGGGCACTTTTTCGGCACTTTGGTCGAATGGCGCGACCACCAAAAATTTGGACGGCATCCCTGCCGGAAACTATACTTTGACCGTCACCGACACTGGCAACGGCTGCACCCAAACCTTTACGGTCACCGTGAACGTGTCGTTCCAACCGACCATTTCCATTGTTGGCAACGACACCGCCTGCCTCGAAAAATCGGCGATCTATCAAATTCCGAACAACAATTCCAACATCGAATGGCAGGGAAACGTCACCGCCGGGCAGGGCACCAACGTGGCCACGGTGCTTTGGACAACGCCGGGGGCGCAAAATTTGGCGGTGTTTTTTGACAATGCCAAAGGCTGCCGCGACACGTCCACGTTTTCCGTTTTTGTCGAAACCTGCGTTGGCACTTCCGAGCCGGGGCTGGCTGGCGTCGAGGTTTCGCCCAACCCATTTTCCGATTTTTTGAAAATAAATTTTGAAAAAACACCTGCCGAAAACACGCTCGCCCGATTGTCGGACGTGCAAGGCCGGGTGGTTTTGGAAAAAGTTGTTGGTCGGGAGACCAACAACGGCAGCGGGGGAAATACCGTCCAACTCGAAACCGCCGGACTGCCGCCGGGGACGTATTTTTTGCAAATTTTTGAAAAGGAAAAAACGGGGGTTTGGAAAGTGGTTCGGATGTAAAATTTTTCCAAAAAAATGAAATGCCCGGCCTTGCGAAACGCGAGGTCGGGCATTTTTCAAATCCCGAACATTTCAAAGGCAAGGCTTGTTTTCAAAAAAATCCACCTACTTTTGTTTTAAAATCATCCAAAATGGCCACTGCCAATATTTTAGAAACTGCTCCCCTTTCCGTTTTGCCCAGCCAAAACGACTTGCCGCAAAACGTGAGTTGGGAAGATTTTGAGAAAAACTACCTCACCCGCGAGGACGAATTCAAATATGAATGGGTTCGCGGTCGCGTGGTAAAAACCTTTCGCCCAATGAATCAGTACCAAGACCACATCGTCGAAAACCTCCAAGAACTGTTTTTTAAAATGCTTTTTGATGGAAAAGTTACCGGAAGGCTCAGTGTGGAAGTTGATTCCAAATTTTTGCCAAATGCCCACCGCCGCCCCGATTTGGCGTGGTTTTCAGTTGAGCAAAAAGCAAAAATGAGCCGCCGCGAAAACCAGGTCCCCAATTTCGTCATCGAAATCATCTCCGACCACGACAACGCCGACGATCTTTTGGACAAATTGAAAGATTACGAAGATGCCAAAGTCGAGGTCGTTTGGCTGATTTCCCCAAAATTGAAACAAGTCCGCATTTTTTCAACTGCCGGAAACCAGACTTGCACGGGTGAAATGGTTTGCTCGGCTGCGCCTGTTTTGCCTCAATTTCAGATTTCGGTGAATCAAATTTTTGAACTGCCGGGAAAAAATTAACGGTTGCTTTTTTTCCAAAAAAATGAAATGCCCGACTCCGCGAAACGCGAGGTCGGGCATTTTTTCAAATCCAAAACAGGCTGGAATTACTTCCGCAACTTGAATTCCACCGAAATCGCCGTGTTCAAAAGTTTGGAAATCGGGCAGTTTTTCTCGGCGTCGGCCACGCATTCCGTGAACTGCTTTTTGGTGATGCCCGGCACGTGCGCTTTCAAAGCGAGGTGCGAACCGGTCACCGCGCCGCCTTCCAACGAAACGGTGCAAACGGCTTCCAATTTGGTCGGTTCAAAACCTGCTGCGCCCAAAACGAACGACAGTTTCATGCAAAAACACCCGGCGTGGGCCGCAGCGATCAGTTCTTCGGGGTTCGTCCCGGTGCCTTCCTCGAAACGGGAAGTGTACGAATATTGCTTTTTCCGCAGCACTTTGCTTTGCGTGGTCAAGTGACCGGTGCCTTCTTTTCCAGAGCCTTGCCAAACGGCAGTTGCGCTTCTTTTGATAGCCATTTTTTTTTGAATGATAAATGATGAATGATAAATGATGAATTTTTCACGGAGTGAAATTCGATCATTTGGTGAAATGTGGTTGAATTTTTGGGCAGTTTTCCGAGGGCAAAACTAAAAATAAGGTTAGAAAATATTGATTTTCAGTGGATTAAAGTGTTTGCGCCTTTTTTCAAATTAAAAAATTTCAGCCCGAACCATTTTCCCGGCAATCCATCTAATTTTGTGTGGCAAAAGTTTTTGTTTACCAAACTGAAAATCCAAAATCGCAAATCCAAATTATGCTTCAACCTTACATCCCGACCGTCGACAAACCCTGGAATTTGGAACGCGTCCTGCATTTTTACCGCCGCGCCGGTTTTGGCTGCACGCTCGCGCAGGCCGAGGCCGCGCTGCAAAAATCGCCGTCCGATTTGGTGGATGAACTTTTCGATGCCGCCGCCGACCTCGGCGCGCCCGACCCACCGTACTGGGCTGGCTACACAAATGCCGATTACGATGCCGACCCCGACCCAGATTTGTATTTTAAAAATCAGGACGACCTCGTCCGGCGGTGGCTCGGCGAGATGCTTTCGGAAGGAATCCGGGCAAAAATGGGACTGTTTTGGCACAACCATTTTGTCACCTCGCTCGATGTGGTGGGCTGCAATTCCTATTTTTGGGACTATTTTTCATTGATCCACGAGTATGCTTTTGGCAATTTCCGGGTGTTCGCCCGCGAAATGGGAAAGAATGCCGCGATGCTCGTTTACCTCAACGGCAACCAAAATATCGCCGACGAACCGAACGAAAACTACGCCCGGGAACTGATGGAACTGTTCACGATGGGCGAAAACAACGGATATTCGCAAATTGACATCGTCGAAATGGCGCGCGCGATGACTGGTTGGCAGGCCGCGATGTACGAATGCACGCCAGCGTTTTTTGACCCGAATTTGCACGACAACCAATCGAAAACCATTTTTGGAAAAGCGGCAAATTACAATTTCAACCAGGCGCACAACTTGATTTTCACCGAGCGAATCGAGCAGGTCAGCAGGTTTATCGTTGAAAAAATTTACAAAAACTACGTTTATCAAAACCCCGATCCGGCCGTGGTCGACGAACTCGCCGCAACTTTCAAAACCAATTGGGAAATCCTGCCGGTGATGAAAATTTTGCTAAAAAGCGAACATTTTTTTGACGAAAAATCCATGTCCTGCAAGATCCGCTCGCCGCTCGAATCGCTTTTGCCGATTGTCCAGGCCGCCGGGGCGCGTTTTCCCGACCACCTCGACAACGATTGGATGGACAACATCCGGTATTATTGTTCGCAGTTGGGCCAGCGGATTTTCAACCCGCCGAACGTGGCGGGCTGGAAAGGTTATCGAAATTGGGTGAACGAAAGCACGCTCGCCGCCCGCTGGAACTACTCGGCTGCGATGGCGTATTTTATGCAGGAAAATGAAACGATGCGCGAAAACCTGCGCTCGCTGGCGCAAAATCTGACGGCGAACAGCAATGACCCGGAGTTGGTTACTGAAAAATTGGTGCTCTTTTTTACCGGCCAAAAATTGGACGCGGTGCATCTTTTCGCGGCGGTCGGCAATTTCAAATCGGGCATCCCGCAGAACTATTTTGATGACGGGTCGTGGAATTTGGACTGGAACGAAGCACCTTATCAAGTCGTCAATTTGCTTTATTTTTTGGTGAAAATGCCGGAGTTTCAGTTGAATTGAATCTTCCCGTTTGAACCCAAACCGCTATTTTTGCAATAAAAAATTTTAATAAAAATGACAACCGAGTCCGTTCCATTGCTTTTGAAAGTTGAAAAATCCAAGTTCCAGGCATTTTTGGAGATGCTGAAATTGTTCGAATTTGTCAGTGTCGAACCGATTCAAAATGTTCAGCCTGTTTTTTCAGGAGCAAAAAAACTGACGAAAGAACAACAAGAATTTGCCGCAGGGCTGCGGGAAGCCATAAATGAAGCCGAGTTGGATGCAAAAGGCATCATTCAATTGCCGGATGCCCGCAAACTTGTCCAAGAACTCAAAGCACTTTCAGAAATATGAAAGTGAAATACACCTCCCATTTTGAGCGGGAAGCCAAACGGCTTTTGAAAAAACACGGCTCGCTCGCCCTTGATTTGGAAATTTTGATCGACAGCCTGATTGAAAACCCAACGCAAGGTATTTTTTTGGGAAAAAATTGCTACAAAATCAGATTGGCCATTTCATCAAAAGGTCGTGGAAAAAGCGGCGGCGGGCGGGTCATCACTTGTTTGAAAATTGTGGAAGAGTCCATTTACCTGCTTTCGATTTTTGATAAATCTGAAAAAGAAAACCTCGCAGATATTGAATTGGATGAAATTTTGAGGAGCGAAGGTTTAGAACCAGCAGAATAATTTTTATTAAAAAATTAAAAATCATGTCCAAAAATCATAAAAAACCACGCCCCGGCGCGACCCTCGAAAACCAAAAAGCACACGCCAAAGACCATCAACTTTGGTCGCGGCGCGATTTCCTGTCGGCCACCGGGCTGCTCGGCGCGGGTTCGATGATGTTGGGCGCGTCGGGCATCCGGAGTTTTTTGCCGTCGCCGCTTTTGGCATCGTTGGCTGGCAGCGAAAGCGACCGCGTGTTGGTTTTGATTCGGCTGGACGGCGGAAACGATGGCCTAAATACCGTCATCCAGCGCGGAAACTCGGATTATTACAACCTCCGCCCGACCATCGGCATCCCCGAAACCGACATGTGGATGCTCAATTCCGACTACGGAATGCCGCTCGCCACCTCGCCGCTCCAAAATTTGTGGGACGAGGGGATGATGAAAACCATCCTCAACGTGGGCTACCCCGAACCAAATTACAGCCATTTTCGGAGTTACGATATCGTGGCGTCGGGCAGCCCCGCCGACCAAAATTGGCCGACCGGCTGGATGGGCAGGTTTTTGGACAACCAATTTCCCGCATTTTTGGAAACGCCGCCGACCGTGCCGCCCGCCCTGCAAATCGGCGTTCAATCGAACCTCGTTTTTCAATCCGATGCCGCAAACATGGCACTCGCGGTGAGCAGCCCGCAGGAATTTTACGAAATCGCGCAGTCCGGGCAACTTTACAACACCGCAAATTTGGGCCCGTCGCCCCGCGAACAAGAACTTTTGTACATCCGGCAGACCGCCAATTCCGCGTTCCGCTACGCCACGACGATAAAAAATGCCTACGCAAAAGGCAAAAACGAGGTCACTTACCCCACCCAAAATTACCTGGCAGAGCAAATGGCCATCGTCGCACGGTTGATAAAAGCACGGCTCGGCACGAAAATTTTCATGGTAGAAATCGGCGGTTTCGACACCCACGCCAACCAAGCCGACGACCACAATTATTTGTGGAAACAAATCGCCGAAGCCGTCAAAGCATTTTACGATGATTTGAAAGCCGACAAATCTGGCCTCGAAAACGACGTGCTGGGCATGACTTTTTCAGAATTTGGCCGCACGATTTATGAAAATGGTTCACTCGGAACCGACCACGGCTGGGGCACGCATTATTTGATGTTCGGCGGCGGAATTGGAAATGGAGTCGTCGGCACGCAGCAAGATTTGTCGAACCCCGACCCGTTCACCGACCCGGCGTTTGGCATTGATTTTAGGAATATTTACGCAAGTTTGATGGGCGATTGGCTCGGAAACAACCCGGATTTGGTCAATTATGTCATGGGGCAGCCGTTCAATCCGATGGCTGGCCTCGTCCCGGCGGCCACGCCGGCGGTGGGTTTGAACGGCGAATGTGTCCTGCTCGGCCACAATCCCGACCCGCAAACGCCCGGCGCGACTTTGATAAAATACGCGATGATGCGCCCCGGAAATGTGCGGCTGCAACTTTTGGACAAGGCTGGCCACCCGCTGCGGGTTTTGGTCAATGAATTTCAGCGCGAGGGCAGTTACAATTTCAAGTTCAGACCCGCCGATTTTTTCATTTCGCCCGGCGAATACCAATATCGTTTGATGACGGGCGGACAGGTTTTTCAGCGGAAAATGGTGATTTGAGATTGGTTATTGGGCATTTGGTTATTAGTTAATGGGGCGTGCATCCCAATAACTAATAACCGATAACCAATCAACCAATATCATTTTGGTAAAACAAAAATGTGTTTTGGCCGTGTATTTTTCGGAAAAGCAGAAACTACATTTACTGCCACAAAACATCCGAAAAATGAAAAAACGACGCACGCGGCAACACGTTATCGAAGATTTAGGGGTTCAATTTTATCGAACGACAAATCTTTTTGGCTGGTCATGTACTTCAAAAAAATTACTTTGATTATGGTATTGATGAGGAAATCAGAACATTTGATGAAAATGGTCTGGTCGAATCCGGCGATTTAATAATTCAATTAAAATCAACCGACCACATCCAATTCAACCAAGAAAAAAATGCCATTGCATTTGACCTTTCCCAAAGAGATTTGGAGGCATGGTTGAAAGAAACATCTTTATTCATCCTTCTTTTGTATGATGCGCAATTGGAAAAAGCCTATTTTCTTGACCTTCAATCGTATTTCCAAGAAACGCCTGGTACCTTGATCAATGTCCGTAAATTTGTGCGTGTTTATTTGCCCGTTTCAAATTTATGGACAGTGGAAGCGGTTCAAAATTTTCGAAATCTTAAAAATCAAAAGTGAAATGAGCGATAGAAATTTGATGAAAAATATCGAAGTCAATTTCGGTGAGTTGTCCCAAGCACTCGTCCAATTGGGTTATAAAATTTTGGATGAAGGTGAAAATGTGCGTTTTGTCCACAAAAAATCGGGTTCGAGGGTATTGATAAAAAAGAGAGAACCCTCCAAAAACATCTGGCATCCTATTTTCGTGGCTACTTCCAATGAATTGGTACTTTTTGGAATTTTGGAAGACCAAGCCGACCTCGCCAAATTGATTGAAAAAAACCGCCTCGCCACCGCCCAAAAAGCCGCAGCCTGAAAACCCACCATCAAATGAAAACATCTGGTTAGGCAAAATTTGAAATCCATTTTTTTAATTAAAATAGTTTTCACTTTTATGAAAAACACGATGTTCACCCTCCTCGTTTTTGCCTTGTTTATGGGCAAAAACTTTGGAAACGCTCCGATTTCGAACAACGTTTTTGCCTTGTTTATGGGCAAAAACTTTGGAAACGCTCCGATTTCGAACAACCCACAATTGTCGCTCCGACACCTGCCAGCGCTCCATTTTTCACCTGCCGACGACGCGCCCGATTTTTGGAAAAAAAAGAAAAAAAAGAAGAAGAAAAAAGGCCTCGCCTCAGGCGAGGGCATCAATTTTAAACACGGCCTCGGCCCGTCCCTATTTTTTGCCCTCGAAACCACCAAAGATGTTTCCGGCGACGATGCTCAGGCCTACGGAATTTCCTATTTTCCATCCATCCAATTGGCTTCGCTCGGTGAAACGCTTTCGTTGCGTTTGGCCGCCAGCCCGACGGTCGGACTTTCGGGCACCATCAATTCGCAGTCGGGCGGTTCGTTGGCCTTCCTTTTTGATGTGCCGGCGGATGTCGAACTGCATTTTGGCAATCGAAATGACGAAGGTTTTGGTGGCCACCTCGGCGCAGGTTTTGGGTTCAACCGGATCGCAAACCAGGGCTCCAGTTCCAACACGGCGTTTGGCCCGCATTTTACTTTTGGCCTGAAAACCTTTGTTTTTGGCGGATTGTATGGCGTGCGGGTCAGTTTTATGCTCAATGTCGCCAAGAAAAAAGAGGCCGATGCCTACCCGCCCAAAGATGTGATTGGACTTTCTGCCGTGAAATATTTTTAAAATTCCAACAATTGAGCATAACAAAAATGTGTCGAGGTGCGGCGTTTTTGGAAAAGTCAAAACTACATTTACCTCCACAAAACACATCGAACATGAAAAACGCCGCACCGGGAACATGGAAGCAACCATGATTTACAGCGTGCACCAAACTTAAAATTCACTTTTTCAAACAGAATAACCTTCATTTTTATGAAAAAAACGGTACTGACTTTGGCCTGCCTCGCCTTGCTTTTTGGCAAAAATTTTGGCAACAACCCCACCCCGCCCGCCGCCGGATTCACCTTAAACCACATCACTTCGATGAAATCCGGCAGTTTTTCGCCCACCGACGATGCGCCTGATTTTTGGAAAAAGAAGAAAAAAAAGAAGAAGAAAAAAGGCAGCGGCGGCGGGAGCGACAAAAATTTCCAACATGGCGGAGGGCTTACGCTTTTTTATGCCCTGAACAATGCCCCGGATTCTTCATTTTACAGCCCAAACGATGCGGTGGCCTACGGTGTTTCGTATTTTCCATCCATCCAAATCGCTTCCCTCAGCGAGTCGCTTTCGCTGCGGTTGGCGGGCAGCCCGACGCTCGGTATTTCCGGTTCCTTCAATTCGCAGTCGGGCAGCACATTGTCCTTCCTTTTTGACATTCCGGTGGATGCCGAACTGCATTTTGGCAATCAGGACAACGACGGTTTCGGCGGCCATGTCGGCGCGGGATTTGGGTACAACCGTATTTCTTCCTCCGATTTTGGTGGAAACACAGCGTTCGGTCCGCATTTCACTTTTGGCCTGAAAGCCTTTGTTTTTGGTGGGATGTATGGCCTGCGGGGCAGTTTTTTGCTCAATTTGAGTAAAAAATTAGATGATTATGGTTTCGAAGGAAAAAATGTATTTGGGATTTCGGGTGTGAAATATTTTTAGGATGATCGGTTGATTGTAACTTTGTCAATAAATTTTTTGAAAAAATGATGACTGCAACTGCTGTTCTCGATTTGCCGATTTCCGTGCAGGAATATCTCGAATCGGAAAAAAAATCGGACATCAAACACGAATACTACTTCGGACAACTCATCGAAATGGCTGGTGAAAAGAAAAAAGCAAACCGCATCGCCCGGAATATTTTGCGGAAAATCGAACTGCCTTTGCTGGAACAGGGTCTCGATACCTATTTCCACGACATAAAAGCAGCGGTTGACCCCCAAAATATTTACCGTTACCCTGATTTGATGGTTGCTCCATTGAACGAGGAAGATGACATTGAAGAGGACGAGTATTTTGTTTTCGAACCTGTACTTATCGTGGAAGTGGCTTCCGAGGATTCACTTTCCCGTGACCAAGGCAAAAAACGCCGCGAATACACCGCCTTGCCTTCCCTTCAATATTATTTAATCGTTTATCAAGAGGAGATGTTCGTGGAAATGTACGTCCGGGAAGACCGGAAATGGTCGGTCGAAACATTTGAATATCCGACGGATGTCCTTCATTTTGAAAAATTTGGGCTGGAAATCAGTTTGAAAGAAGTTTACGAACGGGTATCAATTTTGTAAAAAAACGGGTTGACAAAAAATTAAACGGGGTGATTTCAAATGAAATCACCCCGTTCGTTTTTTTACCCACCTGCCAAAATCGCCTCGATTTTCGCCAATTCATCGCCCGAAAAAATCATGTTTTTCGTCGCACCGAGATTGTCGAGCATCTGTTTTGGACTGCTCGCCCCAACCAAAACCGTCGTCACCCGTGCATCTTTCAGGAGCCACGCGATGGCCATTTGAGCCAAAGTTTGGCCACGACCGACGGCCAAATCGTTCAATTTTTGCACCTTTTCGAGTTTGTCGACACCGATTTTGGCTTTGTTCAAATACCGCCCGTCGCGCACCGCCCGCGAATTTTTCGGAAATCCTTTCAAATATTTATTGGTCAAAATGCCCTGTTCGAGCGGCGAAAAAGCGATGCTGCCCACGCCTTCCCGTTCCAAAACGTCGAGCAATCCACCTTCCACCCACCGGTCGAACATCGAATATCGAGGTTGGTGGATCAAAAGTGGCGTGCCCATTCTTCGCAAAATGTCCACCGCGCGCCCCGTGTCCGCCGCCGAATATTGCGAAATCCCAACGTAAAGTGCCTTTCCCTGCCGCACGATTTGGTCGAGCGCACCCATGGTTTCTTCGAGCGGTGTGTCCGGATCGGGGCGATGCGAGTAAAAAATATCGACATAATCCACGCCCATCCGCCGCAAACTTTGGTCGAGGCTGGCAATCAAATATTTCCGCGAACCCAGATTTCCGTACGGCCCCGGCCACATGTCCCAGCCTGCTTTTGTCGAAAGAATCAGTTCGTCGCGGTACGGTTTCCAATCATCTCGGAACAGCCGCCCGAAATTTTCCTCCGCCGCACCGTACGGCGGACCGTAATTGTTGGCCAAATCAAAATGCGTGATGCCGTTGTCGAACGACGTTCGCAGGATTTGCCGTGCATTTTCGAGGTTGTCGGTGTGCCCGAAATTGTGCCACAGCCCGACGGACAAAACCGGCAAGCGCAAACCGCTCCGACCGCAGCGACGGTAAACCATCGAATCGTAGCGTTTTTCGGCGGCGTGGTACTGGCCGGGGTGAAATTTGTCATTGATTTTCATTTTAAAAAATTTAGGTATTGAAATATTGATTGATTCGATTTCAAATTGTTGGGGCCCCAAAAAGTGCGCGCTTTGACGTTACCTTTATTTTCAAGATGCACATTAGTTTTTATAAAAATGACAGGTCAAACGCATTAAAATTCATTCCCGAAGGGAATCAATGTTTATAGCATAGAGCAAGGGCATTTTCCTCAAATCCCGAAGGGATTTTATGTGAAAAATTGGGCAGGCGAACATAAAATCCCTTCGGGATTTCTCGGG
>JANNMS010000032.1:0-34184 GCA_031398055.1 Saprospirales bacterium
CTATGTTTATAGCTCAGAGCAAGGGCATTTTCCTCAAATCCCGAAGGGATTTTATGTTTTCAGGCGCGAGTTTTTACATAAAATCCCTTCGGGATTTCTCGTGCATGTCCATTTCAATTTCTATAAACATAGATTCCCTTCGGTAATGGTTTTTAATGCGTTTGACCTGAGTTGGAAGCCTTTTCTTTGCCGGGCTGAAAACAGCGAAAAAGGTCAAAACCAATAATCATTTTTAAAAAATGAATGAAAGTCGTGTGCAAAAAATCCGGCAAGTCATCCGGCAAAGTCAACCGGATTTGACCGTGATTTTGGAAAATATTTTCGATCCATTAAATATTTCTGCCGTCTTGCGGTCGTGCGATGCCGTGGGAATTCGAGAAGTTTTTGTCGTTTACACTAAAAATTATTTGACAAAACGCGGGCTCATTTTGGGCAAAAAAACCTCCGCCGGCGCGTTCAAATGGATGGATGTTTATGTTTTTGAAGATTTGGAAGAATGTTTTCGACGTGTGCGCGAGCGATATCAACGAATTTTGGCGACGAGGCTGGGGGAGGGTGGTGTTTCGCTTTTTGATCTGGATTTGACCGTGCCGACCGCCCTGCTTTTTGGAAATGAAGACGAAGGCGTGAGCAACGAGGCCGCCGCACTTTCCGATGGCAATTTTTTCATTCCGCAGGTCGGTTTTGTCGAGAGTTTGAATATTTCGGTGGCCTGTGCGGTGACGCTTTTTGAGGCACAGCGGCAGCGGACGGTGGCTGGTTTTTATTCAGAAAAGTCGAAATTTTCAGAAAATGAACAGCAGCAACTTTTCAACCGCTGGCAAAAAATGCTCCGCGAAAAAAGTGTTTTTCAACAACAAGCCACAGTTTTGGATAAAAATTCGGAGCCAATTTTGCCCGTTTTTACGGAACGCGACCCGTCGGTGAAAAAAAAGTCGGACATTCGCCCTTCGCCGTTGACTAAATTTGACCTGTAAATTTTTCTCCAAAAATGGATTTATCCATCCTAATTCCTTTAAAAGACGAGGCCGAAAGCCTTCCCGAACTCGAAACTTGGATTCGCAAAGTGTGCGAAACCCACCGATTTTCCTACGAAATTATTTTTGTGGACGACGGCAGCCGCGACGATTCGTGGCAAGTAATTCAGGATTTGAAAAAGCAAAACCCTGCGGTGCGTGGCATCAAATTCCGCAGAAATTATGGCAAAAGTGCTGGTTTGCAGACCGCTTTTCAGGCCGCGCAAGGCGAAGTGATAATCACGATGGACGCTGATTTGCAGGACAGCCCGGACGAAATTCCGGAACTTCGCCGCATGATTTTGGAGGACGGTTTTGATTTGGTGAGCGGTTGGAAAAAGAAACGGCACGACCCGCTGTCAAAAACCATCCCCACAAAATTGTACAATTGGGCGACCCGAAAAATGAGCGGCATTTATCTCCACGATTTCAACTGCGGGTTGAAAGCCTACCGCCGCAACGTGATTAAAAGCATCGAAGTTTATGGCGAAATGCACCGATATATTCCGGTGATTGCAAAATGGTCGGGTTTTACAAAAATCGGCGAAAAAACCGTCGAGCACCGCGCCCGAAAATACGGCGTGACCAAATTTGGGTGGGAACGCTTCATTTTTGGCTTCCTCGATTTGATGTCCATTTCGTTTGTTGGCCGGTACGGAAAACGCCCGATGCACCTTTTTGGGACGCTCGGTTTCATCAATTTTCTGATTGGTTTTGGCATTTTGACTTGGCTGAGCATCGAAAAAATGTTTTTTGGAAAAATTGAAATTGACTCGCGACCGATATTTTTCTTTGGCATTTTGGCGATAATTATCGGCACACAACTTTTTTTAGCTGGTTTTCTGGCCGAGTTGATCAGCCGAAATTCGACGACGCGGAACGCCTATTTAATCGAAGAGGAGATTTAACTTTGTACAAAAATTGAAAAGATTATGGCTACATCACTAGAATCGCATGTCATTTATTCCAATCCTGATACGCTCGGTGGAACTCCTGTTTTCAGAGGGACGCGCGTCCCAATTCAAGTGCTTTTTGATTATCTGAGAGAAGAATCTTTGGAAGAATTTTTTCTTGGATATCCTAGCATTTCAAAAGAAATGGTAAATTCAGTATTATCAATTGCCGAAAAGCGGTTATTCATAAAAAAACGCAACCGCATTCTTTTGTCTCGCCCGGCAAAAATTAAAAACAAAACATTGCATGAAAACGCTGCTTGACGAGCAACTCGACCGCCGACTAAAGGAAAAACTTTCAAAATTTGAAGTTTACTTGGTGGAAGATTTCAATTGGCAGGGTCTGAAAAATGGGAAACTTCGAGAAAAACTAAATGAAAATCAGTTCCAAATTTTAATCACAGCCGACAAAAACTTGCCATTCCAACAAGATTTGAGACAAATGAATTTTTCCATAATTTTATTGGATACACCTTCGCTCGCTTGGCGGCATCAGTTGCCTTTTGTTCCCAAAGTCGAAGGTTTTTTGAGAAAGCCACCAATTCAATTTCCAAAAATTATTTTTATCGGGATACCCGGTTTTGTTTCAATTAAAAAGAAAACGGGTTTGCTAAATCTGGCCGGAAAAGAAAACATCCTATTTCTCTAAAAAATAAACTAATGGAAAATTACGACTGGCTCGCCGACCTCGCCCCGCTCCACGCCGCCCGCGAATCGTGGCAAAATGGGCAATATCTCAAACAAAGTATTTTTCATTTAAATTATCAATCCGACGCGCCGTTTTCGATTTGCGCCGGAGCGGGTTTGTTGGCCGAACATGTTCGACGTTTTCGGTTCACGCCGGAGGTGATTTCGCGGCTCGGACGGATTTCGGACGAGCGCGGACGTTCGGTTTTTGACGAAAGTTTTTTGAACCATTTGCAGCGGATGCGGCTGCGCGTCGAAATTTCGGTGCCGCACGAAGGCATGCTTTTGTTGCCCGGCGAACCTATTTTGATTGCGCGCGGCCCGGTGGCGCAGGTGCAACTTTTGGAATCCGCTTTTCGCGTATTTATCTGGGAATCAACGCATTGGGCAACGCAGTCGGCACTCGTTCGTTGGAAAAATCATGATTGGGAGGAAGAAGAAACGCCCCGTTCACCGGCATATTTGCCCTCGCCGGAAGGTTGGAAAATCCGTTCGATGTTCATCGGCGGCGCGACGACGGACGATATTTTGGAAAATGTAAAAACGCCAATTCGCGAAATTTTGCCCGACGAAGGTTTGAAAATGGTCTGGCAAACGGGGCAAGATTCGAGCAATTCTTTGACCCAAATTCGGCGACTTTACAAAAGTACGGAGGCGGTCGGCGATGTTTGGCTGAACGATTTTCAGGATAAAAACGCGAGCGTGAGCCATTTGTCCGTCCAAATTTTGGATGAAATTTCAAAAAAAGAAAAAACGCTGCGGCTCACCCGTTTTCAAAATTTGTACCAGCCGGCCATTTCAAAAGGTCATCCGCTTTTGGTCAGCACAAGAAAAGGTTATTTTCGGCAACGAACTTTGCATCAAATGGCGGCATTTCACGAGGCGGACTTGGAAAAATATCCACGCGGCTGGCTGATTGGTTGATTGGTTATTGGGAAAATGGTTATTGGTTATTGGGTTTTTCAAACTTTTCTGCGCTAAACACCTATTCTTGCCTGTGCTGGTCTGCTTGCCCACAAATTTCTTCAAACTTTGCGACCAGTTATTTCCAATCCAGTTCCCGCCGAAAAACAAAACTTGAGCAAAATGAATCCTTTTCAAAAAATTCTGCTGGCCTCCATTTTCCTGATTTTTGGTTGCGAGGAGCAAACCATCGAACCCGATTTATTCGGAAAACTGGCCGGAAAAGTTGTGGACGATGCCACCGGATTGCCCATGGCCAACGTGACCGTCGTGACCAACCCGGCCACGCAACCGCTCGAAACTGACGCGACGGGCAAGTTTGATTTTGGTCAAATAAAAACGGGAACGTACACCATCCGCGCCGACGAACCGGGATATTTGGTGGAATTGGCGAGCATCGTTTTGGAGGAAAACGACGACCTCGACCTCGTTTTGCGGCTCGACCGGGATAGTTTGAACAATCGTTTGCCAGCCACGCCTGTCAATATTTTACCAGCAAACGGGGCTGTAAATCAATCAGTTAACCTTGTTTTTCGGTGGGAAAAGAGCCGCGACCCGAACCCCGGCGACAAAGTAAAATACTCGATTTTGGCTTTTGCCAGCGGCAGCAGCCCGCCCGACACGATTGCTTGGAAAATTTCAGACACGACCGCGACGGCCAAAAATCTAAAATTCAACACCCAATATTTTTGGCAAGTTTTGGCTTTTGATAATTCTGGGTCGGCGAGTTTTGGTGAAGTTTGGAGTTTCACAACTTTGGCTGCGCCCGACAATCGGGTGATTTTTTCCAGAAAAATAAATGGGAAATACGACATCTGGTCAGCCACGCCGGACGGCACTTCGCAGGTGCAACTGACCTCCGGCGGCGCGAACCGCTGGCGTCCGCGCTGGCGTCCCGACCGGAAAAAAATCGCGTTTATTTCCGACGAATTCATTGACAATCAGATATTTACGATGAATGCCGACGGCTCAGATATTGAACAAATCACCACTTTGCCCATCGCTGGGGCGCGTGATATTGACCTCGATTTTTGTTGGAAACCGGACGGCTCACAATTACTTTACATGAACGGCAGCCGTTTGTACACCATCAATCAGGACGGCACGGGGCTGAAACTTTTTGCAACCGCGCCCGCCGGTTTTTCATTTTCGGAAGTGGATTGGAATGGGCTGGCCAAAACCATCGCGGCACGGGTGACGGGCAGTTTTTTGTACGAATCGGCGATTTATTTGTACAATGAAAGTGGCGTTTTGCTCTCGACGCTTGTCCCCGACGACCCCGGAAATATTGGTGGCCCGATGTTTTTTCCCGACGGAAAACGGATTTTGTACACCGAAGATGCCATCGGTTTTAATTCTCCCGACGGGCGGCAATTGGATAGCCGCCTGAAAATCAAAACATTAGCCACTGGAAATGTGATGGATTGGTCAAATTTGAAAGTCGCCGGGACAAACGACCTCGACGCACGTTTTTCGCCGGACGCCTCTAAAATTATTTTTGTAAATACGAACAACGACGGCGTTTCGCAGCGCGATATTTGGATAACCGATGGGATGATTCCAATCGCAGCGCGAAAAAGGATTTTGGAAAACGCCGAGATGCCCGATTGGCGGTGAAATTGATTTCCGATTATCCTGAAATGAAAATGACGGAGCGATTTTGAATCGCTCCGTCATCTATTTTTTGGCTACCACCGTTTTGATTTATTCCACAAAAATCTTGGCCGTGTACTTTTCAGAAATGCCATAATCCGGGCAAGGATTACCGGGTTCAACGCCTGGCCCCACATCGACCAGACGAATTTCATGATCTCCAACTTTGATAAAACTTGTGTCCGGATAATGGTAAGTCAATGTAAAAGTGGTGTCCAGGTCATTCCCTTTTGCCGAAAATTGGGCGTCGACAGCACCTTCCCAAACACATTGCACATCGCAGGGGCAACGATATTCATAGACTTTTTCAAAGCAAATCGTCAGGTTTTGATTTTGAAAAACGGCGCATTTCCCAAAATTCAAAGTAGTCGAATCGGCTGTCAACTTTTTGGCATCCAACAGCTCTTGCTTGTTTTCTTTTGTACAAAAAGCAAACAGAAAAGCAAGGAAAATCAGGGCAGAAAACGAGAAAACTTTCATTTTGAAAATAGTTTTTGGTAAAAAATTTAGGTTCAAGTTCAAAAACATAGACACCTGCAAACTTCACTTTGGTTGGAAAATGATGGTTTTTTTTGAAAATTTTTAGAAATTACTTCACCACTCGCCCTTTCAATCTCAACCTTTTGATAATCGGATACCCATCCTTGTCCACGTTTTTAAAAATAATATCAATGTCTTTGCTCACCGCCCCAACCTGGTCGTGGCTATCAAAAACAACCTCCAATTTCGCAGATTTTCCGGGCATGATAAAATCGGTGGATTCCTGAACCGACATGCAAAAACACGCCGAAACCGTTTCAATTTCGAGTGGCGTTAAGCCGTCATTGGTCAAAATGAAAGTCGTTTCTGGTTTTGCATTTTCTTTGACCGTTCCGAAATTGTAGATTTCGCGGTTAAATTTCATCGAAACGCCCGCCGGGTCAAAAATAACGGTTTGCGATTCACCTGCTTTTTCGGCCTGTTCTTTCAAAATTTCATCCTCGCCGGGCGAGGTTTGCGGGGCAGGGTCAGACAAAAGTTTTACAATTTCAACTAGATTTTCTTCAGTTTCTTGAACTGGCTGAACCGTTTCAGGAACTTCCGCAGCCACTGGTTTTTGCTCAAAAACCTGCGAAACTGGGATTGGCGGGTCGTTTTGAACTTCAAAAATGGTTGGTTGGCTGTCCTCCGAAGTTTGTTGAATCAAAGATTCTTCCGCATTTTGAAAATAATTTTCTCGTTTCGGCGGAACGGTATCGCCCAAAACCAAAAAAATCCCGCAACTTTTGGTTGCGGGACGATTATTTTCTGAAATATCTTCAAGTAAAAATTTCCATTTTTGAAGGTTTTGCTTGCCGCCGGGTTTTTTCGTTCCCGGTTTTTTGTTGTCCGGGGCTTTTTTGTTGTCGGTCGGCAGTGGTTTTTCCTTTTTCACCTGTTCTTCGATGGTGATTTCGGTCGGCCCGGCGATGATTTTAAATTCCGTCCGGCGATTGAACCGGTGCTGGTCGTCGTCGCATTTCACGCCGTTCGAGCAGCCATTCAAAATCACCCGTTCGCCGTAGCCCACTGGAACAATTCGGTCGGCAACCACACCTTTTGCCAACATCCAACGCCGCGCACTTTCGGCACGCCGCTGTGAAAGTTTTTCATTGTAATCGTCCTTGCCCTGCGCGTCGGTGTGCGATGAAAGTTCGATTTTCATATCCGGGTATTTATTCATCAAATCCACCAAAAACTGCAGATCCTTTTCCGCATCTGGCAAGATTTTGTCGTCGTCAAAATCATAATAAATCTGGTTGAGCCGGATCGGTTCGTTGCGTTTGATGGTGATAAATTCCTCTTCTTTCGGTTCGTCCTTTTTCTTTTCACGGCGCAACGTGATTTTTTTCTCGACCGTCGTGGTTTTTTTCACGCCGACTGTGTTGAACGAAATCGTGTCCGGCTGAAAATCTGGCCGAAAAGCAATGACCCGGTACGAGCGGTCGGGTATCAAAGCGAACTCGAAATTGTTGGCCGCTGCGTTCGTTTTCTCGTCTACTTTCGTCGGGTTTTTGTCCGTCAAATCAAAAACCTGCACCGTGGCGCCCTCCAAACCTGGATTTTCTTTCTCTTTTTTGGTTTTAAAACGGAAAGTCGTGGTCAATAAATTGACTTTCACCCGCTCGATTTCCCACGAATAAATATCATCACAGCAAGTTTTGCTTTTCAAATTGTTCGGCCCCGGACGGTTCGAAACCAAAAAACCAGTGAATCCGTCCGTCGAGCGGGAGTAGAAAAAATCATCCACACTCGTGTTGATTCCTTTGTCCAAAGGCTTCGGCGAAGACCAAACCGTGCCGTTCCACTCCGTCAAAAAAACATCCAAACCACCGATCGACGGGCGGCCATTCGACGAAAAATACAATTTTCCATCCAAGTAAAATGGCGTCACCTCGTCCTGCGCCGTGTTGATGACCTCGCCCAAATTGACCGGCAACGTGTAAACGCCGTCCGATTTCCGCGTGGCATAATATATGTCGTCGCCACCTTTTCCGCCGGGCATATTTGCCGTGAAAAATAGGACGCGCTCACCAAAAAGTTCGCCTTCCGCCGGGTGCTTGGCCAGGTAATCGCCGTTCACGCCGACCAATTCGTTGGCCGCGCCCCAACCATCGGAAGTTTTTGTGGAATAAAAAATCTTGGAAGTCGTCATCGTATTTGCCTCCATTTCGACGCGGGTAAAAAACATCGTTTTGCCATCTGCCGAAATCGAAACATTTCCCTGCGCCCAACCTTCACGGTTGATTTGCTCGCCGAGCGGGTTTGGCGAACCAAATTGCCCATCTTTTGCCGAGGCGCTCAAAACTTTTGGAAACCAATCGCCTTCTTTCCCATCCAAAACGACCACTTTTTTGGCCTGCAAAGAAGTGAAAAACAACTCACCATTTGAATACGATGGCGATGATTCGGACTGCGGCGAATTGACCGTTTTGCCTGCGTTGTTTATCAAAAGATTGTCAGGTTGGGTTGCTTTTTTGGCGAGTTCGCAACCTGCGATTTCAATTTTTGCGCGTGCTTTTAATTTGTCATCCGTTCCATCGGCCAGATAATTATTGAATTGTTCCACCGCATCGCCATATTTTTCATTGGCTTTTAGGCAGAGTGCGTACCAAAATTTGAGTTCGACATACTCCATTTTGCGGTCGCGGAGGACGAGTTTTGAAAAATTATTCTCGGCCTGTTTGTAGTCCCGCAACTCATAATTGAGCATCCCGACTTTTGCGAGGACGGCTTTATCTTTTGTTTCATCGTACACATCGTCGTAAAATTCCAACGCGGCGTATGGATTTCCGGCGGCTTCGGCTTCCTCGGCGGCTTTTTTCATCGCGTTCGGCGTGGAAGTAGTCATCGGCTGGGCGAAATATTTTCCCAGAGAAAAAGCCAAAATGAAAATGGACAGAAATATTTTTTGCATGATTTATTTTTTTCTATTTGAAAAGGCTTGGAGGTCGAAATTTATTTCAACCCAACCGTGGGTCGAAATAAATTTCGACCTCCGTTCAAAATCTCGGACACAAAATCTTCGGTTTCACCACCGCCGGTTTGTAGATTTTGAAAATATAATTGGCCGCCAACTCCCAGCCACCGCGATAATTTGAAACCGTTGTCAAACTGGAAACGTTGACATCGTAAGCCAAACCAACCCGCAGCGGGCCTTTTGTCATGCCGAGCAAAATATTTGCGGCATCGCGCATTCGGTATCCGATACCAAAATGGAGCAAAATGTCTTTTTGCTCATTGAATTTGTACCCGGTCAAGGCTTGCAGCACGATTTCGTCCGCGCCAGACATGCTTTGAAAAAGGAAAGTGGGGTTGAAAGTCCATTTTTTGTTCATGTCAATATTGAATTGGCCATGAAAAACGGCGCGGCGCGGGATTTTTTCATTTGATGTGCTGCCCATTCCCGTGCCACCGCTTGCATTTATCAAACCATATTTTGGGGTCAACAAGTGGTACATCGCAAAACCCAAATTCATGTCCATTTTTTTGTTGAGTTTGGTGGTGAAAATCACCCCGCCATCCCAATCATTGAAACTGGTTTTCAATTTGTCGGTGTTGCCCGGTTGTTCCGCACTGACATACGTCCCGGTGGTTTGTTGCGCTTTTAAACCATCTTCGAGGGTGTAATCTTTTATGTTCGTTTTTCGGGTGACATTGCCAAATTGTGCACCAAAAGTCAGGTATGACGTGGCTTTTTTGTTCAAAGCCAAATGGTAACTGCCGCCCAATTTGAAAGCCGTGTTGCTCAATTTTCCGACACCAACGTTGTCCTGAAAAAACATCATGCCCAGCCCAATCCAGTCTTTTCTTTTAAAACCTTTCATAATCGGCGCATCCGCCCAAGCCGAAGGGGTCGAATATTCATTGGAAATGATGCTCGCAAATTGGTTTCGGTAAATACCGCCGACCCGCACCGTGCCCTGGAATTTGGCGATATTCGCCGGGTTCAAAGTCATTGGCGACATCGAAAATTGCGTAAAATGGATGTCCTGCGCGTTTAAAAAACCGTGGGCCAGCAGCCAAAATGAAGCGAGAAGAAGTAGATTTTTAACTTGCATAAGTTATTTAAGTTTAAGGTTAAAGAAGGGTAAAAAAGTGAAAAAAGGGTAAACCGATTGCCGGAGCGCCAAAAATTTACCCCTTTTTTTCGCCCTTTTTACCCCTCTTTTACATCTAAAAGTTGATGGGCGAAAAGTATGGTAAATATGCCATTCCATTCCGACACGTTGCATGGATATTTATTAAATCAGACAAAACTTGTTTGAAATTTGAAATTCATCAAACCTCCAAAACCAAATCTTTCATGCACCGAAAATGGCCTTTCGGACATTTGTCAAAACCAATTTTTGAACACGGGCGACACGACAAACCTTTGACTTCCAATGTTTTATTTAAATCTAGGCCGTCGGGATAAAACGGAAACATTCCAAATTTCGGCACCGTATTTCCCCAAATCGAAACAATCGGTTTTCGGAGTGCGGCTGCGATGTGCATCAAACCGGTATCGTGTGAAATCACTTTTTCCGATTGCCGAATCACCGAGGCCGAGCCGTGCAAACTCAATTTTCCACACAAATTCACGACCCGGTTTTCAAAAAAAGAAGCAATTTTTTCCCCTTCCGCTGCTTCCGCCGCGCCGCCGAGCAAAACGATCGGCTGCCCTGTTTTTTTACAAAATTCAATGACCCGTTCTGTTGGCAAACGCTTCGTGGCGTGGGTTGCCCCGATGACAAAACTTGTGAATTTTTCGCCAAAATTTGACGGCAAAATCTCGCCCAAATCCACTTCTTCATTTTCTGGGATGAAATAATCGAGACCCGCGCCGTCGTATTTCACGCCCAATTTTTCCACCGTATTTATATATCGATGTACGATGTGGGTTTCAGGCAAAAAATCGAGGCCGGTTTGGACGAGCAGCCATTTTTCAAAATTTAATTTATCGAACGACCGGGCGGGTTTTCCGAGAGCCAATTTGACTTGAAAACTCCGCAAATTGTGGTGCAAATCGGCCACAAAATCGAAACCCACATTTTTTAAATCAGGCAAAACTTCGGCCACATTTTTTTCAAAAGTCCATACTTTGGTGAGGTACGGATTGGGTTCGAGAATTTTTGCGAACGGTTTTTTGGTCAAAAAATGGATTTCCGCGCCGGTCTGTTTTTTCAAACATCGGATGACGGGCGTGGTCAAAACGATGTCGCCGATGGATGAAAAACGTAAAATCAGGACTTTGGGCGTCTCATTTTGTTCCATGTTTTCAGATGATTTTTATCACTTTTCCATTGAATTCGACCATGTCGCCAGGCCGGACTTTCAATCTTTTTCGAAAATCCACCACGCCATTGTATTTCACATGGCCTTGAATCACAACCATTTGCGCCTCGCCGCCCGACGAAACCAAGTCCAATACTTTCAAAAGTTGTATCATTTTTATGTGGTCGCCTTCGACTTTAAATTCTATCATTTTCTATTTTTTAAAAAGGAGTTTTGAATGTTTATCCAAGCCATTTCCAAAACCAAAAACAAAATCGCCGCGCCCAAAAACCATTGAAAATACGTCTCAAAATCAGTCACCGACCGCGCCTCGACTTCCCGTTTTTCCAATTTGTCCAAAGATTCGCGCAGCCCGGCAACCGCGCCATTTTCATTTTCGAGAAAAAACGCCGAGCCGCCGCCCGATTTTGCCAAATCCCGAATCAATTTTTCATTCAATTTTGAAATGACGACTTCCCCGTCGTTGCCGCGTTTGTAAGCCGTGCCTTCAAAACTGATGCCCACCGGAATCGGTGCGCCCGCCGCCGTTCCGACTCCAACCGCAAAAGTCGAAATGCCTTTTTCCCGCAAATCTTCGGCAAGTTCGAGGGCATTTTCGTCGTGCGTTTCGCCGTCGGTCAGCAAAACGATGGCTTTGCCAGCTGCCATTTTTGGGTCAAAAGATTTTTCCGCCAATTTCAAAACCGCCGCAATTTCAGTGCCCTGCTCGCTGACCATGTCCGGGCTGGCCGTTTTCAAAAACGAAATCGCCGCCGCGCCGTCCGTGCTCAAAGGCATTTGCAAATAAGCATTTCCGGCAAAAAAAATCAATCCGATGCGTTGCCCCGGCAACGATTTCACCAAATTTTGGGCAAAAACTTTCGCCCGGTCGAGGCGGCTCGGCGCGAGGTCTTCGGCCAACATACTTTGTGAAATATCGAGCGCGATAAAAATATCAGAACTCCGCTGTTTCACTTTTTGGCGTTTGCCTTCGCCCTGCGGATTGGCCAAAGCCACTACCAAAAAGGCAATTGCAAAAACAAAAAGCACGGTTTTTACCCAAAAATTTTTGGTTGAAAAACCAGTCGTCAACCGTTCGACGGCTGCCGGTTCGCCCAATTTTTCAGATGCTTTTTTCCGCCATTTTAAAAAAAGAAAAGCCAAACTGAGCAGCGCGGGGACGGCAAAAAGGAAGGTCAAAAATTGGGTGTGTTCAAATTTTAGCATAATATCAAAATGGTCAGAATCAGAATTTACGGAATTTTAGAATTTTCAGAATGCTGTAAATTTTGAAAATTCTAAAATTCCGCAAATTCTGATTCTGATATTTTCAAACAGTTATTGTTCTCAAAATCAACCATTTAGCAATCGCTTCGACCAACAAAAACAACAAACCTGCACCCACCAGCCAAGCAAAATAATCGGTTGTCCGCTGCACAGAAGTCACCTCAATTTTACTTTTTTCCAATCGGTCAATCACCTCGTAAACTTGGTCGAGTTGATATTCATTGAAGGCTCGGAAAAATTTCCCGTCCGTTTTTGCGGCGATATCTTCGAGCAATTTCGTATCGAGGTGTGTTTCGCGCATCGCAAATTCGTACTCGCCTGAAAACGGATTTCGTTGCGCCGGCGACAAAGCAACGCCATCGCCGCCGATACCAATCGTGTAAACCCGAACACCAAAAGTTTGGGCAATTTCCGCCGCGTCGAGCGGTTGAATGTAGCCCGCGTTGTTTTCGCCGTCGGTCAAAAGAATGACGACTTTGCTTTTTGCCGGGCTGTCTTTCAATCGATTTACTGCCGTCGCCAGCCCCATTCCGATGGCCGTGCCGTCTTCCAATTTCCCGATTTCGAGGTTTTGGACAAATTCCTGAACCACCCGCCGGTCAGTCGTCAAAGGGCATTGCGTAAATGCCTCCGCCGAAAAAGCGACCAACCCGAGTCGGTCGTATGGCCTTTTGTCCAAAAAACTGACGGCCATTTGTTTGGCGACCGTCAACCTGTCCGGGTTGAAATCTTTGGTGAGCATCGAAGGCGAAATATCCATCGCCAACATGATGTCTACGCCGTTTGCCTCCACGATTTGTTCTTCCCAAAGTCGTTGCGGGCGGGTCATGGCGAGGCAAAGTAGAGCCAGTGAAACCCAGCGCATCGGTTTCAAAAATTCAAAAAGCCGCAGCCGCCATGTTTTTTGAAAACCAAAATCACTGCCCCGCGACATCCGAAAATCGGTGGTTTGATTGGATTTCGATTTTTGAAAAAACCAAAACAGACCCGCCAAAATGGGGAGCAACAAAAGCCAAAATGGTTGGGCGAGTGTCATTTTTTTAGAAATTTTGATATTTTGATATTTGGATATTGCTGGATTTTTGAGAAATTATCCCAATATCAAAATATCTCAAAAAAAAACCCCGCGACCTGCGCAGGGCTAAAAAACTCGGAGCGGAAAACGAGACTCGAACTCGCGACCCTCAGCTTGGGAAGCTAATGCTCTACCAACTGAGCTATTCCCGCGTTTTTCATGGGCAAATTTAGTGCAGGTTTTGGAATTGAATCCGCCAATTTTTCAAAGAAAATTTTTTCACGTTCTACCTTCACCGCACGTTTCTCGTCCAACCAATATTGCCGTTTCAAGTTTTTAAGGAAAATTATCTTTTCAAATGTCCAAAAAAGGTCTCCTGCCTGTCGGAATTGACGACATGGCTTTTTACGTCCCGAAACTCTATTTGCCTATCAAAACCCTGGCCGCCGAACGAAATATCCAACCCGAAAAACTGGAAAATGGGCTCGGTTTGAAAAAAATGGCCTTGCCCGATGTCCACGAGGATTCGGCGACGATGGCTGCCGAGGCGATTTTGGAAATCATAGAACGGAACAATCTCGACCCGCGCAAAATCGGGCGGATTTATCTTGGCACCGAAAGTGCACTCGACATGGCCAAGCCAACCGCAACTTATTCAGTTGGAATGGTTTCCGAAAAATTGGCCGACCGTTTTGGCAAAAATTGCTTTCAAAATTGCGATGTTTTGGACATGACTTTTGCCTGTGCCGGAGCGGCTGATGCTTTGCAAAATTGCCTCGATTGGGCAGCGACCGACCCCGAAAATATCGCCATCGTCGTGTCGAGCGACGTCGCAAAATATGAACTTGAATCCACCGGGGAATACACGCAGGGCGCGGGCGCGGTGGCGGTTTTGATAAAATGGAAGCCGCGTTTGCTTGCTTTTCGGCGTTTTTTTGGCGTGGGCATGGAAAATGTCCACGACTTTTTCAAACCCCGTCGCGAGCGTTTTTCGGAAACGCCCATTTTTGATGGCCAATTTTCAAACCTTTGTTATCGAAACCGGATGATGGAAGCCATCGAGGATTTTCGCAAAAAATGTGTCCGGGCGGGCGTTTTTGGGGAAGGCCAATTCAAGGCACTTTCCGAACGTTGGGCGCGGTTGATTTTTCATTTGCCCTATTCATTTCATGGAAAACGGATGTTTGTCGAGCAGTTTATTTTGGAAAGAAAAATGAAAGGCGCGTGGACTGCCGATTTGAAAAAATATGGATTCGCCGAACCCCATGAAACTCAATTTTCAGACAAAAAATCTTTCGAAAAAACTCTCGCTGGTTTTCAAAAAAACGTGAGCGAATCGCCTGTTTATCAACGCTTTGTCGCTGAAAAACTGGAAAAGGCGCAACGTGCCAGCAGTGAAGTTGGCAACCTTTACACCGCTTCGATTTTCTTGGCTTTGATGTCAACTTTGGAGTCTGATTTTGTTGAAAATTCGGATTTGGCGGGCAAAAAATTTGGCTTCGTGGCCTACGGAAGTGGCTCAAAATCAAAGGTTTTTGAGGCTATCGTTCAGCCAAATTGGAGAGACGCGGCAGCGCATTTTCAGGTTTTTCAAAAACTGGAAAACAGGTTGGAAATTTCTTACCAAGACTATTTGGATTTGCACAACCACGACCGGAAAACGTCGATTTTGTTGGAAAAAGGTCGGTTTCGGTTGGAAAAAATCGGGACGGAAGGCAATTTGTTGGGCGCGCGTTTTTATGGTTTTGGTTAAAATTTTTAAAACGTGTGTGCAAAACGATTTGCCCGTTTCATCGTTCAAATTATGATAAATGGGACACAGATGACACAGATTTTCAATCACAGATTTACCAGAAAAAAATCCTTTTAAATCTGTGCTTGAAAATCTGTGTTATCTGTGTCCCATCACACCCAAACATTCAAAAACTGATTAAAATGAAAAAGATACTGATTGGCTTTTTTGCCCTCGTTGTTTTGTTGTTGGCTGCTGCGGTGGCCATTCCCTATTTTTTCAAGGATGAAATTTTTGCAGCAGCCAAAAAAGCCGCGAACGAAAATTTGAACGCGAAAGTTGAATTTTCCGACGTGGATATTTCGCTTTTTCGAAATTTTCCAAAATTGAGCGTGGGTTTGGAAAACCTGCTGGTTTCCGGGGTCGGCGAATTTGAAGGCACGAATTTGATTCGTTGCGAGCGGTTGGATTTGGCGGTCGATTTTTGGTCAGCCTTGTCCAACGACTTGGTTGTCAGGGGTTTGAGTTTGCAAAAACCGGACATTCATGTTTTCGTTTTGAAAAATGGAAAGGCAAATTATGACATCACCAAACCCGAACCCGTCGGCACAAAACCTGCCGAGACCTCGACGGCTTCGACTACGAAATTGGAAAAATACGAAATTATTGATGGTTCGATAATTTACGATGACCGCTCGCTCGAAATGATTGCCGAAATGCAAGAACTGAACCACTCCGGGAGTGGCGATTTGTACACCGATTTGTACGACATGGTGATGAAAACCGACATCGGAAAATTGTCCGTGAATTACGGCGGTGTTCAATATTTGAAAAACGCGCACGCGATTTGGGACGCGGTTTTGAGTGCCGACATGAAAAACATGAAGTTCACTTTGAAAGAGAACGAATTGAAAATCAATGATTTAGAAGTAAAAGTGGACGGATGGACGGCTTTGCCGAACGACGATGATATTTTGATGGACATGAAATTTTCGACCCCGACGAACACTTTCAAATCGCTGCTTTCCATCGTTCCGGGGGCGTACACCAAAGATTTTTCGGGCGTGGACGCGAAAGGCACTGTGCAATTTGACGGCTTTTTCAAAGGAAAATACAACGAAAAAACCTACCCTGCATTCGCCTTGAATTTCAAAATCGGCGACGCGTCTTTCAAATATCCAGCCTTGCCGCTCGGTGTTTCTGGGATAAATGTGGATGCGAAAATCAATTCGCCGTCGACCAATTTGAACGCGATGACGGTCGCGATTCCAAAATTTGCTTTGAAAATCGGCTCGAACCCACTCGACGGATATTTCAATTTGAAAACGCCCGAAACCGACCCGACGGTGGACATGAAATTGAACGGAACGCTGAATTTGGCCGAACTGACCAAGGCATTTCCGGTCGAAGATGTGCAGGAATTGTCAGGTATTTTCAAGGCAAATTTGACGATGAAGGCCGCGCAAAGCCAAATTGAAAAACAACTTTACGACCAAGTCCAGATGGCCGGGAGCCTTGGAATGGAAAATTTGAATTACCGTTCGACGGGAACTCCGGCGGTAAAAATAAATTCGATGGCGATGACTTTTTCGCCGCAATTCGTTGATATTCAAAAGTTTGACGCAAAACTGGGCAAGTCCGATTTGCAGGCCGACGGGCGAGTGGACAATATTTTGGCCTATTTTTCAACCGAAAAAACGATGACCGGCAAGGTCAATTTTACTTCCAATTATTTTGATGCAAACGAATGGATGACTGCTCCCGCCTCAGGCGGGACTGCCGCGACCGCTGGAAAAATCCCGGTCGACAAAGAACCTGCACCGACCGAAAAAGCATTCGACCGCTGGGATTTTACCGTCGATGGAAACATGAAACGGGTAAAATATGATGTTTATGACCTCTCGGATTTGGCGATGGCCGGGCATTTCACGCCGAACAAAATGGACGTTTCCAATTTTGGTTTGAAAATCGGGCAGAGCGATATTTCCGGGAACGGCCAAATTTTGAACGCGTGGAAATATTTGTTTGAAAATCAAACGGTTGCGGGAAAAATCAATTTGAATTCGCAGTTTTTTGACCTCAACCAATTTATGGAAGAGCCGCCAAAAACCGCAACGACCACGGCTGCGCCGCCAGTCGAAGAAATTATTCCGGTTCCCGAAAATATGGACATGACGATAAATGCCAAAATGTCAAAAGTGCTTTACACCAATTTGACACTCCAAAATTTGGATGGAGCGGTGATTGTCAAAGACCGCGTGGCGAAATTGCAAGATTGCACCGCCGATGTTGTTGGTGGAAAAATCGGTCTGACGGGCGAATACGACACCCGCGATTTGGCAAAACCGAAATTCAACATGGACATGGCGATGCAAAACATGGGTTTTAAAGAAGCCTACACCAATTTCGCAACGATAAAAACTTTCGCGCCGATTGCCCAATTGATGGATGGGAAATTTAACACGTCAATTTCGCTTTCCGGCCTGCTCGGAAAAGACATGATGCCCGATTTCAAAACACTTTCGGCGGCGGGTTTTGTGGAAACGATTTCGGCGATTTTGAACAATTTCAAACCGGCGAACCAAATCGGCGATATGCTGAACCTCGCGTATTTGAAAAAAATGGAGTTGAAAAACACCAAAAACTGGTTCGAAATCAAGGACGGAACGGTGGTCGTCAAGCCGTTCGACGTGCAAATGAAGGATGTGGCGATGAAAATCGGCGGCACATCGAGCCTCAATCAGGACATGAATTTTCAAATTGTAACAAAAACACCGCGCTCGGCCATGCAAAAATCAACGGTCGGCGCGGCGGCGAATTCTGGCCTCGATTTTCTGTCAAAAGAAGCCTCGAAATATGGCGTGAGTTTGGCGCAGGGCGAATTTATCAACGTCCGTTTTGACCTCGGCGGTTCGCTTTTCAACCCAAAAGTTTCGATGAAAATCCTCGGCAGCGACGGCGAACGGACGGTGAAAGACGAAGCAGTCGCAACCGCCGGAGCAGTCGTCGAAAAAGCAAAAGACAGTTTGAAAACGGTTGCCAACAAAGAACTCGACAAAGCCAAAGAAAAAGCCAACGCCGCCGCCGACAAAATCCGCGATTCGTTGCAACGGATTGCCGACAAAAAAATCGAAGAAGGCAAAAAGAAAGCCGAGGAACTCGCCAAACAAAAAGCAGGCGAGGTTTTGGGGAAAGAGGTCGGCGACAAAGTGGGCGAGAAAGTTGGGGAAAAGATTGGCGAAAAAGCAGGCGAAGTGGGAGGTGACAAAGGCAAAAAAACGGTGGACGAGGCGAAGGAAAAATTGAAAGATTGGGACCCATTCAAAAAGAAAAAGAAGGAAGGCGGGCGGTAGTTTTGATTTGAAAATTAAAAAAGAAAAGGCGCAAACTGTTGAACATCAACAGTTTGCGCCTTTTATTTTTGCGCTAAAAATTTTATTTCAACTTGATATCCGAAGCGACCGAGGGAAAAGTTTTGGCCTGTTCTTCATCAAAAGGTTTGATGGTGATGGTCACGGAATGTTTGTCGTCGCCGATTTCGGAGAGTTTGTTGGACGATGATTTGACCGTTTTTTCAAAATTATAGACCTGTTTGTAGGTCATTTCGGCAAAAAACATGGCCATTTGTTCCATGCCGCCGGCTTCTTCGTCGCCCTCGCCGAGTTGCTTTTTGATTTCCGCGCCGATATTTCCGACCGAAAAACGTTGGAATTTTTTCTTTGAAAAAAGAAAAGTTTCGTCCGCTTTGGTTTGGTATTTTTCCTTGCCGATGGCTTTCAAAGCGCGGTTCAAAGCGTCTTGATTTGCAAAATCGAACGAATAACTGAACGCAAAAGCGGCGGTGTCATTCACCTCAACAATGTTCGTGATGCCGCCGATGGCCTGCAAAAGTGGCGTGACAGAGGTCAATTGCTCGCCCATTTCGGCCATTTGGTTGCCGCCCGGAGCCTCCGGTGCGCCTTCCGCGCCTTTCAAACTGTCGGGCGTCATGCCTTTCATCATGTCCATCATGCCTTTCATTTCGGACATATCAAAATGGAGTTTGTAATTGCCGGAGCCGTCGTTTTTCAAGGACAAAGTCTCGACGATGTGCAAACAACTCGTCAAACTCAAAGCAAAAATGGCCAATAAGGCCAACGAGAGATTCTTAAATTTTTTCATTAAATTTTAGAAGTAATTTTTAAAAATGTTCTGAATAACTGTTTTTGGAAGGTAAAATTGTCAAACCATCTGCCATCCGCCGTCAACCGTTCGCCGTTTTCACCGAAGTTTTTTAAAAAAATCTTTCAAAATCATCTCGCACTCGTTTTCGCGGATGCCCATTTCCAACTTGGTTTTTGGGTGCAAAAGCGATTTTCCGCCGAACATCATAAAACCTCGTTTTTCGTCGGTCGCGCCGTAAACTACCCGGCCAAATTGCGCCCAATTCAACGCCCCGGCGCACATCACGCAAGGTTCGAGGGTGACAAAAAGGGTGCAATCGGGCAAATATTTTGAACCGAGGTAATTGGAAGCCGCGGTCAAAGCCAAAATTTCAGCATGGGCGGTCACGTCGGTAAGCAGTTCAGTTTGATTGTGGGCGCGGGCGATAATTTGATAATCGCAAACGACGACCGCACCGACAGGAATTTCGTCTGCATCGAAGGCTTTTTGTGCTTCTTGCAGGGCGATTTTCATGAAATAATCATCAGTTTGGACGGACAACATACTTGATAAATCCACTCTTTTCAAAATGAAAAAGTTGAAATCTCTACTTTCCCAACTTGTCATTCCGTAGGAATCTGCCCAAAAATGAACTCGATTTTCAACTTTTATCGAAGAAAAAATTTCAATAAAAACTAAAACGCCGGGTAATTCTTGGGCAGATTCCTACGGAATGACAAGTTGGGAAAGTAGACTTTTCAACTTTTCTAAAAGTATTATTCTTCAATTAATTCAAAATCCGTGCGCCGGTTTTTCCTTTTCCCATCGTCGCTGCCGTTGTCGGCAACTGGATTGTCAGGGCCATTTCCAACAGAAATGAACCGGTTTCGAGGCATATTATAGGTCGAAACGAGGTAGTCAATCACGGCTTGCGCCCGTTTTTTCGACAGCGCAACGTTCGTGGCACTGCTACCAACGTTGTCAGTATTGCCTTCGACGCGAATCCGAGAGCTGGCAAAAGCCTTTGCAATCGGCACCATTTCGTTGTCCACGATGTATTTTGCGTTTTCGTCCAACTGAAATTCACCGCTTCGAAAACTGATGCTCACCCGTTTTGTGGCGACAGCGGTTTTGCCTTTTGCGGTCGCTTCGGTCATCGAAGCAAACGATTTTTGACCTTCGGCCACGTCGCCAGAACCTGTCAAATTCGTCCTGTCCACCGCAGATTTGTAGGCCGCTGCCGTCCAATTCGGCACTTTGTCACCCGCCGCGATGACGTTGATATTTCGATATTCTTTGGTCATCCGGTTGTAAAGTTCCTCACCGGTCACGCCTTTGTAATCGCGGTTCAGGCCAAAAAAATTGAGGTTATCGCCATGCGTGCAAAGCCGAACGTTATCAATCGCTTTCGAGGCATCCTCTTTTGTAAAACCGTCGAACGCGGCGGCCAAAATTTCGGACGCCCGGTTTTTCGCCGTCGGGCTGCTGTTGATTTCCGCCGCGCCTTTCATCCAACCTTCGTAAAGTTGTTGGAGTTTTTCGCGGTTCGCTTCCGCCCATTTTCTTTTTGCGATAAAAACGTCGGCGATGATATTCGAGGCGTTCCGGGTGCTTTGCAAAATGCGTGCGCCCGGCACTTTTTGAACACATTCTTCATCGAACGGCGACCAAACCACCGCCGCGTCCACGTTATTTGCTTTAAAAGCGTCGGCTGCCTCGACCGGCGACGGCACGCCGACGACGCGCACATCTTTTGTTGTCATCCCTGCTGCGCTCAACATCCAAATCAAAAACGAGTGAGAAGGCGACATTTCAGCCACCGAAATCTGCTTGCCGCGCAAATCTTCGACCGAATTGATGCCGCGCCGGGCGACAATCGCATCGCCGCCGCGCGACCAATCGGCCTGAAAAACAACAACCGGTTCGTACGCCGCAAGTCCGGGCATTTCAGTTGGCAATGCATCGACCGTTGCCCAAAGCAATTGGACTTCGTCATTTTTCCATGCATTCCGGCTGGCGGTCGGGTCGTCGAGGATTTTGTATTCGACTTTGAAACCGTAATCTTTGAAAAAACGGCTCTGCGAATTTGCCTCAAAACCTTCGTTGAAATATTGCCCGCCAGCATACCCGCCCCAAGTCACGACGCCGACCGAAATCGTCCCGGCATCTTTTTCGGATTTGCCGCTGCCGAACAAGCCGCCGCCACCTTTTTCCTCGGTTTTGGCTTTTTCAGAAAGTTCTTGGCCAGTTTTTGTACTTTTTAAAAAGTACTGGGCTCCAAAAAATATCGCCCCGACAATCAGGAGCGTGATTGCAAATTTTGAAAATGTGGTTAATCGTGCCATTATTTTAAAAGGTTGGAAAAGGTTTGGAAAAGGATAAAAAGGAAAAAAAGGTGTTCTATTTACCTGTTTTCAACCCTTTTTACCCCCTTTCTATCCTTTTTAATTAAAGAAATTGTCGTACTGGTTTCCGCCGCGTTCCACTTGCGTGGCGTGTCGGACAGGTGGTGCATTTAGGTCGAGAAAGTCAGATTTGTTGCTGCTGTTCGATTGTTTGATAATTTTATCTTTATCGCTGCCGAGCAACATCGAAACGCCCTCTTTTTCCCATTTTTCGAGCATCAGGAGGCCTTCTTCTTCAAAAACACCGTTTTGCAGGTCAATGCCGTCCATGAAATTTTTGGACATATCCATGAAACGTTCCATCTCGCCGACCTTTTGGCCAACGTCTTCGGCCATCGCTTCGAGCGCCATGTCGTACATATATTTCTTGTCGTTGTTGCCGCTCAAAATGGCTTGCGCACCTCGAATTGCCGAGTGGCTGGCCTTGATTGCCTTGTATTCCATCTCTTTGACGACTACTTGGTCGGACAAATCTTCTAGCATGATTTCAGAATTTTCGTACATTTTCGTCAGGACGCGGTACAGAATCTCCATCCGTTTGTACAAATCTTCCAATTTCATGTTGCTTTCCTGCAAACGCCCCGCTTTTCGCGCTTTCAAAACCATGATGGCTTCGCGCCCGGTTTCTTTGGCTTTGCCGGCGAGGCCGAGGTTGTTTTGGATGTCGCGCTGGTTTTGTTTGATGCTCTCGCTTAATTTGTACATCTGGCCTTTCAAACTGCCGATTTGGGTATTCATTTTTCCCAAACTGTCTTTCAAATCCTCGATGTAACTTTTCAAAATGCCGATTGGGTCAATCTGTACAAATGCCCCGGTAATCGAGCGCATAATTGATTTGTAAATGTACCAAACGAGGTTGCGCACTTTCGGATCAAGCACCATGTAAACGATGACACCGAGTGCTGCGACCAACCCCGCGAGGTATAAAGTGTTGGAAGCCAACGCGATAAGTGTCGGCAAAATTTTGGTTAACAAAACCCCGCCACCGATGACCAGCGCGGCAATAAAAAGTCCACCGGTGATTCCTTCCGGTTTTTCCCAAAAACTTTTGGGATTCATTGGCTGCATTTCGCTCATAATTTGATGATATTTTGATATTGAGATATTGTGAAATTACAAGATTGAAGGTCTGTCATTTTTTAAAAATCATATTGAAAAAACCTCGGAGGATATTCCTGAATCGCGGATTGACGATAAACATCACCACGAAAACCAGTAAAATCAACCAAAAAAGATTGACAAAGATGGATAAAACTTTGAAAACCAACCAAATCGCCAGCACCCCGGCGATGAAAAGTACGATTGGATTTTTTAGATATTCGTTCATTTTTTTGAGTTTGGATTTTAGAAATTGAGTTTTGAAAACTGGGTTTTGGAATTGTCAAATGTCCAAAATCCAATCTCCAAAAATCATTTTAAATAATTCTGCATTTTCTGAACATCGTCCTGAATCTGCCCCGCGACGGCCTGAAACGTCACCTCAAAATCTGTTTTTGTACTTTCAATTTTGATGGTGCTGTCCTGGATTTCGGCGCGAATTTTCTCGCTTCCTTGCCGATGTTCTTCGATTTGGCGGGTCAATTGCTGGATTTGCTCGGTTTTTTGTTGGATCGTGGCTTCGAGGTTTTTGATTTCATCTTCCCGATTTCCAATCAAACGGGCGCGTTGCTGGATGTGGGCTTCGTTAAATTTTGCCTGTTCACCGACCAAAATTTGGAGGTAAAATTTTGCGGAATCCAACAATTTCGCCGTTGTCACGCCCATCGTTTGCGCCATCGCAAAAGCACTTTGATAACGTGTCGCCTCGTCCATCGACATTTTTGCCAAATTTTTCAACGATTGTTTGTACTCAAAATAATCAAAACCTTCCTGATTATTTTTTTCGATGGCCGTGAAAAGGATGTCGGCAAATTTTTCATTGATCGCTCCGCCACTGGCCACTGGCCGCGGTGCCGAAACGGCAGCCGGGGTAGAATTTGTGGATGACGGTTTGGATTCGGCGGGCTGGTTGGCAGTTTGATTTTTCGCGGCGTTTTCGTCCTCGACGACAAAAACAGATTTTATTTTTGAAAAAAAGTCGCTCATTTTTTATGCTTAGAAATGTGGGTCAAATGTGTGCAGTTGGAATCGGATGATGCCAAATTCGTCGGCGACAATCCGGGATTTTGCGACAAAGAAACTGAAAACGACCGATAAATTTAAAATTAACTATAAACTATGAACGATGAACGATGAACTTTGAGCCAACAAAAAGTTCATCGTTCACAGTTTATAGTTTATCGTTTTAATAAAAATGACATTCGATATCACCATCCCAGTTTTGAACGAGGCAGAAACCCTCGACCGGCAAGTTCGAATTTTGCACACCTTTTTATTGAAAAATTTTCCAGACACCTCGCAGTGGCAAATTGTGATTGCCGACAACGGCAGCACCGATGCCACACCGCAAATCGCCTCGAAACTTTCCCTCGAAATGCCCGAAATCCGATTGGTAAAAGTGCCCGAAAAAGGCGTTGGCCTTGCCCTGAAAACTTCATGGACACAAAGCAACGCAGACATCGTTGGCTACATGGATTTGGATTTAGCCACTGATTTACAACACTTTATACAAGCGTACAATGCACTGGCGACGGAAGGTTTTGATGTGGTTTACGGCACGCGGCTGCACCGGGATTCGAAAGTTTTGGGGCGAACTTTGAAAAGGGAAATCACCTCGCGGGTGTTCAATTTTATTTTGAAAATGTACCTCGGCGTGCGGTTTTCGGATGGGATGTGCGGTTTCAAATGGCTGCACCGAAAGCACGTCAAAAAATTGATGGACGGCGGAGCGGTGTCGAACGGTTGGTTTTTTTCGACCGAACTTTTGTCGGTGGCAGAGTGGAGCGGCCTGAAAATGTGCGAACTCCCGGTTCGATGGACGGACGACGCGGCCAATTCAAAAGTGAACATCCCAAAATTGGCGAACCAATATTTGAAAGCGATGAAGGTTTTGAGAAAAAGGAAAATTGGTTATTAGTTATTGGGAAATTGGTTATTAGGTGCGACCAATTTCCCAATAACCAATTTCCCAATAACTAAACAAACCAATTCACCGCAAAAAACAGCACCAAATACACCCAAAGTATATCCAAAAAATGCCAATAAATCGTCAGTAATCTCAAACTCAAACGTTTGTCCGGGTCAGAAAAATAGACCAAAACCGTCACCGGGTCAACCATGTTTTTCTTTGCTTTTTTATAAAAAACATAGATCCACGGCAAGCCCGCCACAACGTGCATCAAATGGACAAATGAAATAACATACAGAAAACCAGCCGTTGTGGAAGTATTGAGTTTGATATTGTTATTGAACAACATTACCCAAGCCACAGTTTGTAAAACCATAAATAACAATGACAATTGCATTGTCCATTTTAAGTTATTTTGATAGCCTTCCGTATCGTCATTTAAATAACATTTCTTGGCTCTAATCATCGTAAAACTACTGCCAATTAAAATTACTGTGTTCAATATAAATAAATTAGGAACACTTACCGGCGGCACATTTTGTGTAACTCTTACATAAATATAAGCAACTGTCAATGACAAGAACAAAAAAGTCAATCCTGCCAATAAGATAAACAGCATGACATTTTTCGGGTGAAAGATGAAATCCTTATCGTTTTGTGTATGACTTCCTATCATTTTTAATAAATTTGTTATCGTTAATAAGCCATAAAAATTATTGCCAAAACAGCCAGCCCAATTCCAATTTGATTAACCCGGGTTAGTTTTTCATTGAAAAATAAAATAGCCCCAATTGTGGTCAATAAAATAATACTGACATTACAAACCGGAAAGAAAAACGAGCCTTCCATCCCAGAATTTAAGGCCAATAAAATGAACAACATGCTGCCATAATTTGGGATGCCGAGGACGATTCCGGCCGCCACATTTCGCCACGAAAATTCCAGTTTCCCGGTCGCCCAACCAAAAATTGCGTAAGCCAAACCGAGCAATCCTGCCGTGCCGAAAATTGTAGAAACAAAAGCCACATCTCCAAATTCGATCATTTTTTCGTGCTGCACTTTTACAAAAACGACCTCCAAAATGCCCGACAAAAACCAGGTTAAAATAGGAATGACCAACAAAAACGGGCTGAATTTTACAGGTTTTTCAACGAAATCAATTTGTTTTTGTGGCCAATTTACCAAAATGATGGAAACCAGCGCAACGAAAACCCCGAAGATTTTCAACCCGCCAGCGGATTCGCCGTACCACAAAATTGCAAAAGGCACGGTCATCAAGATGGACATTTTTTGCATGATTTGGGCGACGGTCACGCCAAAATATCGTACCGTTGCAGCCGCTCCGTTGAACGCTGTGATAAAAACAAAACCCAAAAACAAGGCGAACGGCATCCAATTTTTTCCAAAACTTTCGGCTTGAATTGGGAAGTTCCCAATGTGAATCGTCGCACAAATCACACAAGTAAAATAATTGAAAACAATAGCCTGAAATGTATCCACATTAAAACGCGGAAACAATTTGAATAAAAAACCCAAAATCACGCTGCAAATAACAGATAGAATAAGATAAAGCATTTCAATAAGGAATAATGAAAAGACACATCGAACAACTCCATAAAATTTCAAAAAAGAAAACCCGCCAAATTATCGGCCTGATGTCCGGCACTTCACTCGACGGTTTGGATGTGGCGTGGTGCCAATTTTCCGGCAGCGGCTCGGGGACAAAAGTAGAATTGCGCGGCTTCGAAACCGTGCCGTTTGATGAAAATTTCAAAAACGAAATCCGCCGGGTTTTTGCAAAAAGGGAAATTGAATTCCAACATTTGGTTTTGCTCAACGTCGTCGTCGCAGAAAAACACGCCGCCATAATTATGGATTGCCTGAAAAAATGGAACATTTCGCCCGCCGAAATTGACCTCGTCGCCAGCCACGGCCAGACCGTTTTTCATGCTCCAAAAATCTTGCACGGCCTCGAAAATTACCCAAATGCGACCCTCCAAATCGGCGACGGCGACCACCTCGCAGTCCGTTTGGGCATTCCAGTTTTGAGCGATTTTCGGCAAAAACATTTGGCTTTTGGCGGCGAAGGTGCGCCGTTGGCTTTGTACGGCGACTATTTTTTGTTTTCAAAACGGGGCGAAAACCGAGTGCTTTTGAACATCGGCGGCATCGCAAATTTTACTTTTTTGCCTGCCGACGGTGACCCGGAAAAAGCAATCGCCACCGACACCGGCCCCGGAAATACACTTTTGGATTTAGCTGCGCAGCAATATTTTGGTGTTCCATTTGACGAAAACAGTTTGCTCGCGCGCGCCGGCAGGGTGGACGAACGGCTTTTGGACATTTTAAAATCCGACCCGTTTTTCAAAAAACCTTTTCCAAAAACCACTGGCCCAGAGCTTTTTGGAAAAAAATATCTCGAAAATGCAATCGCCCAATTGCCAAAAGGCCAGCCAAATCCGCATGATTTGATGGCAACTTTGAGCCAATTCACCGCCGACACGATTGCCGATGCGATTGAAAAATTTTTTAATAAAATCGCTCCAAACCAATCAGCCAATCTACCAATTCCCCAATCAACCAATATCTATATTTCCGGCGGCGGGGCGCACAATCCGCTGATTTTGGAAATTTTGCAAAGCCGTTTTCCAAAAACTAAAATTTCAAAAATGGAAAAATTGGGCATTCCCGGCGATGCAAAAGAGGCCGTTTTGTTTGCCGTTTTGGGCAACGAAACGATTGCTGGAAATGAAAAATCGGGGCAGCGGCTCGGTGGTTTGCCGATTTTTTCGATGGGAAAAATTTCGTTGCCCGGCTGATTTTTTCGAAAAAATTTAAAAAAAAAGACCCGGTCGCTTTCGTGGCCGGGTCTTCTTTTTTCAAAATTCAATATTTTGAAAATTATTTTTGCAAAAATTAAAGCAGTTTCAGTAATTCTTGTTCCAAATTTTGCCTCGGATTGATGGCCACAATTTTCCCATCTTTTCCAATCAAAAAAGTGCGCGGAATTGAATTCACGCCATACAATTGAGCCGGTGCACTTTGCCAATGTTTCAGGTCGGAAACATGGTTTGGCCATTCCAAACCATCTTGGGCAATCGCGTTTTTCCATGCACCCGCCTCTTTATCCAACGAAACTGAAAACACCTCAAAACCTTTGGCTTTGTATTTTTTATAAATATTGACCACGTTTGGGTTTTCCCGCCGGCACGGGCCGCACCAACTTGCCCAAAAATCCAACAAAACCACTTTCCCTTTCAAAGACGAAAGACTGCGAATCGTCCCTGCCGGATCAGGATAACTGATTTCGGGAGCCGCGACGCCCAAGGCAATTGGGCCAGCGGTGCCTCCACCAATCGTAGTGCCAGAGCCAGCCGCTGCCGGGCCATTCAGTTGTTCTTGTTGTTTTTTCATGGTTTCGGCTTTTTGTAAAACTACCGCGTAATCTTTTGCATAAGATGATCCAGGCATGAATTTATTGAGTGCTTCGCCATATTTTGCAAAATCAGCCATGTATTCAAAACCACCCATGTTCATCAATTGCATCGAAAGCAAAGACACCAAAAACGGGTTGCAGCCCTTGTCCACGATGGTTTTCATGGATTGCGGATTCATTTGACCTGTTTCACTGACGGCAATTATTTCTCGAACTCGGTCAACATAACATTGCCCGGCGGACGAACCGGCAACCGTCACGCCAGTCAATTTGTCCAACGTATTCATGTTTCCGGTGATTTCAACGGCTTTTTCAGTGCCGTCCAAAACCAGGAACATTTTTTTTGCGCCGATGCTCATCCGGTACAAACCGGCGTGAAAACCTTCTTTTTTTTCTATTTTAAAACTGCCGTCCGCATCCGCCGAAACTTTGTCGGGATTCGGCGCAGGTTTTCCAGAGAAGAAAAATTCTTCCATTGAAATTTGCAAATTGGCGGCATTTTCAAATTTGCCTTTCAACACAAAACCTTCTTTTTGACAAGCAGTTTGGGTGAAAAAAACGGGTAAAATGAGGAAAAGTGAAAAGAGTATTTTTTTCATAAAATATTGAAATTGAGAATCTTAAATAAATTTGAGTGGATAATTTTGAAACAAAGGGTCGTCGGTCATCACCCAAAAATCTTCGGCGATTGCCTGGGCAATCAGCAGTCGGTCGAACGGGTCACGATGATGGAGTGGAAGGGTTTCGACTATTTCGAGATGAGATAATTGAATCGGAAAAATGACAATTGATGCAGGTACAAGGTCGTGCAAAGGCACTTTTGCCGGAATTTTGCCGATACTTCTTTTGATGGCAATTTCCCAAAGACTGGCAAGGCTGAAAAATTTTTGGATTCTGGGATCATCAATTATTTCACTTTTTTTAGTGCTCAATCGCTTGTCATCTTCCAAATACCACAGTAAAATGTGCGTGTCCAATAGAATTTGCATTACATATAATCTTTAAAATCTTCGAGGGGTTCATTAAAATCATCTGGAATTGGACCGACGAGTCCTTTCCCAGAACCGCGTTTGAGTTCAAGTTTTGTACTTTTTGGAGTTTCTGTTTTTATAACAATTGATCCGTTTTCCTTTTTTGCCTTTGGCAACGTCGAAAATTTGAACTCCAAAAATTCAAACCGAGAAAGCAAATCAACTAAAAACTCGATTTTGCTTTCATCTTTCAATGTCAAAATGAGTTGTTGCATTTTTTAATTTTTTAAAAGTTTAGACAAAAATATGGGGCAATTTTGGGAAATCAGGCCATGATTTTCTCCAAAACCGTATCAAAAGTCGTTTGCCATTTTGAAACCGCGCCCCAATTTTCACCATCGACGACCACATTTTTTCCAGCCACCGCACCGATTTTTTCAAAATGAACACCCGCCGATTTCAACAAATTTTCAAGTTCGGAAGTTTTCCCGGCAGCCACCGAAACCATGATTCGACTTTGACTTTCGCCAAAAAGAAAAGCGTCTTTTCTGATTTTTGGATTTGAAAAAATTTCAAAACCAAGCCCGCGCGGCATCGCTGATTCCAACAAATTGGTCAACAAACCGCCATCCGAAACATCGTGGACACTTTCAAAAATCCTTGTTTTGATGGTTTTTTTGATAAAATTTTGGACAGAAACTTCTTCGTCGAGGTCGAAAAACGGGCAAGTCGAATATTTTACTTTGCAAATTTCGCGGAGATATTCGCTGCTGCCCAAATCGTCGCGGCTCGTGCCGACGAGGTAGATTTGGTCGCCCGCGTTTTTAAAATCGAGCGTCATCAAATTTTCGAGGTCATCCAAAATGCCCAACATCCCAATCGTCGGCGTCGGAAAAACCGGCACCGTTTTGCCGCCTTGCGAATATTGATTGTAAAAACTGACGTTTCCGCCCGTCACCGGCGTCTCGAATTTCCGGCAAGCCTCGCCCATGCCTCGAATCGCTTCCGCAAATTGGTAATAAACTTCCGGGTTGTACGGATTTCCAAAATTGAGGCAATTTGTAATCGCAACCGGCTCGCCGCCCGCGCAAACAATATTTCGCGCCGCTTCCGAAACTGCAATCATCGCCCCGACCTGCGGATTGGCATAAACGTAGGCCGAATTGCAGTCCGTCGTCATCGCAAGTGCCTTTTTTGTGCCTTTTACATAAACAATCGCCGCGTCGGACGGGCGATTTGTGGTCATCGTGCCCGTTCGAACCATCGAATCGTACTGCCGAGTCACCCAACGTTTTGATGCGAGATTTGGAGATTGCCACAATTTTTTAGCGGCTTTTTCAAAATCAGCAGGTTGTTTGATTTTCGATAAATCATATTTTTCGATGTTTTTAAAATACGTTGGCCGCGTTTTTTCACGAACATAAACCGGCGCGCCGCCGCCCAAAACGAGCGGGTCGGCAGGGACTTCGGCCACTTTTTCACCAAAATAAAAATATTCGAGCCGGTCGCCCTCGATGGTCTCGCCGATATTTTCGCAGGGCAAATCCCATTTGTCAAAAACCAATTTCAAATCCGCCTCGCGTCCCGGTTCGCAAACAATCAGCATCCGCTCCTGGCTTTCGGAAAGCAAAATTTCCCAAGCCTTCATCCCTTGCTGCCGAACGGGGACTTTTTCGAGGAAAATTTTCATCCCGCAACCTGCTTTTGCCGACATTTCGGAGGTCGAACAAGTAATTCCCGCTGCGCCCATGTCCTGCATGCCAACGATTGCGCCGGTTTTGATGGCTTCGAGCGAGGCTTCGAGCAGCAGTTTTTCCTGAAATGGGTCGCCAACTTGCACCGCCGGCAGGTCTTCGTGGCTGTCTTCGGAAAGGTCGGCGGAGGCAAAAGTTGCGCCGTGAATCCCATCTTTTCCCGTCGAAGAACCGACGATAAACACCGCGCAGCCCGGTCGGCCTGCCGTCGCCGAGACCGTTTCACCTACTTTTACGATGCCCACCGACATCGCATTGACCAAAATATCGTGGTGGTAACAATCATAAAAATAGACCTCGCCGCCGACTGTCGGCACGCCAAAACAGTTGCCGTAGTCACCGATGCCTTTCACCACGCCGCGAATCAGGCGTTTCATCCGGGCATCTTTTGGTTTGCCAAAACGGAGCGAATTGAGCGAGGCAATCGGCCGTGCGCCCATCGTAAAAATGTCGCGGTGGATTCCGCCGACGCCCGTCGCCGCGCCTTGATATGGTTCGATGGCCGACGGATGGTTGTGGCTTTCGATTTTGAAAACGCAGCCGAGGCCGTCGCCGATGTCAACGAGACCTGCATTTTCCTCGCCTGCGTCAACCAACAAACGTTTGCCGCTGCGTGGCAGGGTTTTTAATTGTAAAATCGAATTTTTATAGGAACAGTGCTCGCTCCACATCACCGAAAAAATGGAGAGTTCGGTGAAATTCGGGTCGCGCCCCAAGATTGTTTTGATTTTATCAAATTCATCGGAAGTCAGACCGAGCGATTTTGCGGTTTCGAAGGTGGGAATTGGTTCGACAGACACTTTTTTCAATTAGGAATTAAAAATTAAGAATTGGGGGTTTTTGGAGGAGTGGCAAAGATAGAATTTCAAATTTGAATTGGGGTAAATGGAACACAGATGGCACAGATTGGATGGATTTTAATGGATTTTTTTTATAAAAATCATCCTTTTAAATTCGTCCAATCTGTGTCATCTGTGTTCCATTTACCCCCAAATTTCTTCCATAAAATACTCAAAATCAGGCAAATAGCGCACATCAGCCGCGCACCACCGAGGCCACTGCCCGACCCGCAACCGAAAATAATCAGCTACGATATCGCCTTGCTGTTCGTAATTGAAATCGGTCAATTTTTTGCCCAGCCGACGCGCCCGCCGCAAGTTTTCTATCCCACCATAATTATAGCCTTCCGCCGTCCATTGTGCAATCAAGGCACGCGGAATGTAGAGCGCACCAAATTTTTTGTACTGCCAAACGTGCACCAATTCATGTATCAAAGTCGCGTCGTCGAGGCTGCCCCACGAATTGATAAAATAAAAACCGACGTAGGCAAAATGGTATTTTCGGCAGCCGATTCGGGAGCGTTCGTCCAACCTAACTTTGTGTAAATCAATGCTTTCTCTAAAAACGAACTTCGCCAATTCTATTTCTCGCGGGGTCAGCGGACGCACATTTTTTTTAAAAATTTTGTTCAAAAACATCAAAAACTCCGGCAAAAAAAGAAAATCCAGCACCCGGACGGATGCCTCCAAAACTCGCCAACGAAAAGTCGTGGGATATGGCTGCGGAAAGTATTTTTGCGGCATCGGTTGCTAATTTTTGCTGCCGCAAAGTTGACTTTCAAATTCCAAAATATGAACAAACCGACCTTGCTTTCCGAAAATCGCGGCTGCGGCGATGGCCTGTGGATGCTGTTTTTCGTGGCCGTTTCCATGATTTTGTACTGGCCGACGCGCCACGCCGGGTTCGTGACCGATTGGTTTGGTTGGCAGATGAAATACGACACCGCGACCTGGCGCGATGCCCTCGGCAGCATCGGTTACCGTGCGCTGCACCCGATTCTCCACACAGCTAACTTGTTGATTTACAAACTGTTCGGTACGAATCACGCCGTTTGGTTCACCATTTTTTCGGGGCTTCACGGCTTGAACGCATGGATGATTTACAACCTCGTCCGCCGGATTTTGACGGTTGAAGGTGGGCGGGCGGAAATTTTTCCGCCCTTGGCCGCCGCGCTGATTTTTTTGCATTGCCCGTACAATGCCGAGCCGCTCGTTTGGCGGGCGTGCATCCATTATTTGTTGTCGGGTTTTTTCATGTTGAAAGCCTTGCACCGAACGCTCGATTTTTTGGAAACAAACGACACGACGCCCGCGATTTTGGCTTCAATGTGGCTCGTTTTTGGACTTTTTACTTTTGAATGGGCGGTGGCCGTGCCGGTTTTGGTGGTCATTTTTTCTTTGACTTATTTGAAAATCCGGGGCGGCTGGAAACGGTTGCCACGAATCGCTGGGCTGCTTTTTTTGCCTCAACTTTTGCTCGTCGCCGTCTGGTTTTTTCTAAACCAACATTATTTAAAAGCATGGGTGGGGCATTATGGCGAGGCAACACATCTAAATTTTTCACCTGAATTATTGGCTGCGACTGGTTTAAAATATTTTGTAAAATACTTTTTACTTGCCCGATATTTTGACCATTCCATAAAAAGTCAAATTTTTGACGGACTCGAAAAAACATCGATTTGGGCAACTGGCTGGGCAATTTTGGTAATCGTGGCCGCCGTGTTTTTTTACAATTTTAAAAAATTGAACATCCGAACACAGTGGGGCGGGGTGGCGATTTTGTGTTTTTTCGTGGCCGTCGCGCCCGTTTCGAACCTCTATTTTTACTACCTCGATTGGTCTGAAAATGATCGGTACGGATATTTTGCCTCGGTTTTCGTGGCCATCGGGGTTTCACTTTTGCTCAGTAATTTCAGGGGTTTTTACCCGGTTTTGATTGGAATTTTTGTGTTGGCATCGGGCGCGTTGCTTCGCCGAACGAATATGGCTTGGCACGATTCTGCCCAAAATTTCAAAAGCCTTTTGGAAGATTTTCGCTGGTTCGACAAGGACGAAGTCATCATTTTGGCCTCGCCCGACAATTTGAAAGGCGTTTTGCAAAACCGGATTATTAAACAGGAAAATGGTTTTTCCGAGCCGCTGGCTTTGACTTTGAAAAAACCATTCGGCGGCCGGATGCTCGAAGTTGTCCAATTTGGCATGCAAAAACCGACCGATTCGGTCAAAGTGGACGTGGATTCGACGGGTTTGGTGTACACCATTAATTTTTTGCAGGACGGGAATTGGTTTATGCGAGATGGCATCGGCGCAACGGATTACGAAACCGACCGCTATTTTTTCAAAAAAAGGGAGTGGGACGCGGTCGTAATTTTGAAAGAAAAAAAGCCGAATTCTGTTTTGATTTATCCCGTTGCTGGGAAATGGGTGGAGGCTGGCGGGAGCAAATGAATTGACTTTTTTCTTGTTTTTGTCATTCAGGTGGAACCCGTCCCAACCCAGTTTTGCAAGGCCAACAATTGGGCAAAACTGGGTTGGGACGGGTTCCTCC
>JANNMS010000328.1:0-24687 GCA_031398055.1 Saprospirales bacterium
CCAGATTCTTCGCTTTGCTCAGAATGACAAATAGGATTCTTTTAAAACGGCAAAACCAACGTGTCGTGCGCCGTGGTGTACCCCGAAAAATTGCCGTACCCATTTTTCACGTTGTTATAAACCGCGTCGGGGTCGTTCAGCGGTTGGCTGGAAGTTTGGCGGGAAAGTGAAAGGTGGTATTTGTAAAATTCTTCGGACAAGGTGCGCCACTCGACAAACAATCGGCGCGGCACTTCACGGTCTGGAAAATATGGAATGATCGCGTCCAATTTCAAAGTTTCGGTGTTGTCGCTCCAATAATTTTCATTGACCAAAACCATCGGCTCGGCTTCCGAAATGTCGTTGAGCAAGGAAAGCGTCCGGCCGTTTGCCGTAAAACTTGACGCGCCAGAATAACTATAATCTAAAATTTTATTCCCGGTGTTATCAATTTTGTAAACATCCGTTTCGTGGTTGAATTGAAAAGCAAAATACCGAGCGGAAATCGGCAAATAATAAAGTTCCAAAGTCAATGGCACGCGCAAGGCTTTTGTCCCGTCTGGCAACGTGACGGTTCGGATATTTTCGGAATCCATTTTAATTTTTTTCAACGGAAAATAAACCGGAGTGCTGCTCGTCGCTTCCAATTCCGGCTCGCCAGGCACGCGGACTGACAAGGTATAAATCGAAGTCCCTTCCACGTTTTTTTTGGATTTCCAGACAAATCTGTCCAATTCGTCATCAAAACGGTACTCCATTTTTCCCCAAAATTTTCCTTCGACCGAAAGGCTTACCGTTGCGTCCGAATCCGAAACCACTTCAAATTGGCTGCCGTCGAAAACGGGTTGGCTGCGCGACAAATTTAACCGAAAAGGTTCGCCGGGTTGAAAATGGCAGACGGCCACCGTTTTTGGCAGTTCTTCGGGCAGGTCAATCGTCGTTTCGCGGGCGCAAGAAAAAAACGCGCACACCATATATATATACATCGAACGAAGAACGATGAACGATGAACGATGAATTTTTAAAGTAAAACTATTCATTTTTAAAATTCGATTTCATAGCGAAAGGATGGTAAAACTGGCAACAAGGTATATTGAATTGCTTTTCCGCGCACGCTCGACGAGGCATCGACCGCCAAAAAAAACGGGTTCGCTCGGTTGTAAACATTGTAAATTCCAAATTGAACTTGGTGGGTCGTTTTTCGGGCGGCTTTTGTCCAAGTCAAACCGAGGTCGAGGCGGTGATAATTGGTCAAACGATAGCCATTTATTTCGGAATAAACCAAAACCGTGCGGCTCGTCGGGGCATCGTTCGAGGTGTGCTGGAATTTTACGCCCGTCAAAGTTATCGGATTTCCGGTGGCAAAAACCCAAGTCGCATCGGCTGACCACTGCGCGTTGAAATTTTGTTGGATTAAAATTTTCAAATCGTGCCGACGGTCAAATCGAAACGGAAAAGCATTTCCGGAGTTCAAATCCGGGAATTTTCGCCACGCCCAATTCATCGTGTAACCCACCGAACCGCGAAAATTGCCCGTTTTTTTCTCGAAAAATACCTCCGCGCCGCGACTCCAACCCTGCCCGGCGGCGATTCGGTCCTCCCAACCGCTCGCATTTTCCGCGCCACCAGCGTACAAAGCATCGAAAGCCGACAAAAAAGTGAGCACCCGGTTGAGTTTTTTATAATAACCTTCGACCTGCACCGACCAGTGCCGACGGTTCAAACCGACGCCGACCGTGCTTTGCCAAACTTCTTCCGGCTCTACTTTTTTGGTTGAAGGCACCCACAATTCGAACGGCAAACTGATGTTGAACGACCCGATTTGATGCAAATTTTGAGTCATCCGATGGTAACCCAGCCAAGTTGACCAGCCGCGCCGGAAGTTTTTTTGCAAATGAACACGCGGCTGCAAGGCCAAATAATCCGTTTTGTCAATCGAAAAACGCGAGGCATTTGCGCCCGCCATCAACTGAAATCCCCGCCAAAAACGCCAATCCGTTTCCAAATACAATTCATTTTCGATGGCAAAACGTTGTTCATTGTCTAAAAAAAGTCGTTCGAGGGAATCGAGCGAGGACAAATTTTGACCCGGCTGCTGCAAATCCACCGACAACGCGCCCGGTTGGAAAAAGTGCCGGGTAAAATTGCCGCCGCCACGAAATGTGGTTTTATTATTTAAGTAAAATGTAAAATCCGTTTTTCCCGAAAAATCACGAATCAAAGTTTTGTAAAGTTGCGCGACGTCGTTCAGCGTTTCGGTTTTTCCAGCCAAACCAACAAACCGGGACGAAAACTCAATCCGGTTTTCGTAAAAAAAACGGCTGAACGTCAAAGTCGTGTTTGAAAACAGCCGACGGCTAAAAAGATGATTCCAGCGAGCCGCAAAAATCGTGTTCCCCCATTTCGAACCGAGCGAATAAACATCTTCAAATGTGCCGTTTGCGTAAAAAAATTGCTGCTCGAAACGGTCTTGAAAATTGTCATTACCGATGTAAAAACTAAAATACACGCGGTCTTTCGGGCTGTAAATTTTGGTAAATTTCAAATTCACATCGTAAAACCGGTACAAAACTTCGTTGGCTTGCGGGATGGTCAGCAGGTTTTTTCGTTTTGAAAACGCCTTAATCCACGGGTCGAAATACGAAAAACGGGCGGCGGCCAAAAACGAACTCGTGTCGCGCGCCACCGGGCCTTCAAATTGGAAAGTCGAAGCGAGCAGCCCCGTGCCGATTTTGCCTTTGTATTTTTTCAAATTCCCGTCGCGCGTCCGAACGTCCAAAACCGAACTCGCCCGACCGCCAAATCTGGCCGGAAAATTTCCTTTCCAAAAATCAACTTTGCTCACGATTCCCGGATTGAAAACCGACAACAAACCCAGCGCGTGGCTCGGATTGTAAACTGGAACATCGTCCAAAAGCACCAAATTTTGGTCAGCATTTCCGCCCCGGACGTGCAAACCGCCGAGCCCATCGACGCCAGTTTGGACGCCGGTTTGCAAAGCAGCGAGACGGATGACATCAGCCTCGCCGCCGGGCATCGTCAATTTTCGCAACAAATCGAGTGGCAATTCCTTTTTTCCAGCCGAAAAATGCGCCGAATCCTGCAAGTTTGAAGCCGAAATAACGACTTCCGGCAACGCGGATTTTGGTTTTAAATAAATGCGGTGGGTTTGGTTTTCGGTCAAATCAATCTCTTTTCGGATGGTTTCGTAGCCAATGTACGACACGGCGATGTCAAAATTTCCCTCGTCCAAAACCAAAGTAAAAAACCCAAATTCGTTGGTCGTCGTCCCGATTTTTCCGTCGGGCAAAATTTTGACGACCGCGCCGAGCAGTTGTTCCCCGGTTTCGGAATCTTGGACGTAGCCAGCCAAACGGAGTTTTTGCGTTTTTCGAAAAACGACGATTTGGTTGTCCAACTGTCTGAAAGTCAGTCGGTTGCAATCGTTCGACTTCGCTCCCGAACCGTCCAAAATTTCATTTAAAAAATGGGAAATCGTCTCGTTTTCTGTTTTCAAAAACACGGGCGGGCAGCTTTCCAAAATCTGTGGATTGAATGAAATATTGACATCCGCCTGCCTGCTCAACCGGACGAGTGCCTCGGCAGGCAGGCAGTTTTCGCAGGAAAAATTGAGTTTTTTTGATAAAATATTTTGCCCATCCAAACTTGTTTGGATAAAAAACAGAACCAAAAAACCGATACAAAATCGAATGGGCATAATTGAAATTGATTAAAATGATGCTTTTTTTGTCATTCAGGAGGAATCCGTCTCAACCCAGTTTTTTTCAATGCAAACTGGATTGAGTCGCATTCCTCCTGAATGACAAAAAACTAACTTTTTTCCACCCAAACCTGCGCCAAATGCACCATCGTCTCCGCCGCTTTTTCCATATCCTGAACAGAAACCCATTCATATTTTGAGTGAAAAGCATGCTCCCCGGCAAACAAATTGGGGCACGGCAAACCCATAAAACTCAACCGCGAACCGTCCGTGCCGCCACGAATCGAACTTTGAATCGGGTTCGCAAAACCCGCGCGTTTCAATGCTTCGATGGCATTTTCGACGACTTGCGGGTGGCGTTTCAGCACTTTTCCCATGTTCCGATATTGTTGGACGACCTCGACGGTGGCTTTTGAATTCGGGTAATTTTTCAAAACATCGTCCGTAATTTTTTGCAAAAGTTTCGCCAACCGTTTCAAACCGCCTTCCGAAAAATCCCGGATAATCAAACGCATCGTGGCTTTTTCAATATTCCCTTCGATTTTTGTGGGATGGACAAAACCTTCGCGCCCGGAGGTGTGCTCCGGCGAAAAACGGTCGGGCAGTTTTGCCGCGATTTTTGAAATGATTTTCGCAGCATTTTCCATTTTTCCTTTTGCAAAACCGGGATGTGCAGGCACGCCAAAAACAGTAATCGTGGCGCCGTCGGCACTAAAAGTTTCATTTTCAATGCTCCCGGCGGTCTCGCCATCAATCGTGTAGCCATATTTCGCGCCCAATTTTTTCATGTTCACTTTGTCCACGCCTCGCCCGATTTCCTCGTCGGGCGTGAATAAAATGCGGATTTTTCCGTGCGGAATTTGTGGGTTTTTCATAAAAATTTCGGCGGCATCCATGATTGCGGCCACGCCAGATTTGTTGTCCGCTCCGAGCAAAGTCAGGCCGCTCGCCGTGACGATGTCGTGGCCATGCAAATCTTTCAAATCGGGGTGGTCTTTTTCACGAATAACAATTGTTGGGTCGTCGGGTAAAACCAAATCTTGGCCTTTGTAATTTTTATGAACCAGCGGTTTCACGTTTTCCCCGGAGGCATCGGGCGAGGTATCGACGTGCGAGCAAAAGCAAATGACGGGCACTTTTTTGTCCACATTTGAGGGGATGGTAGCATAAACATAACCAAATTCGTCCAATTCTGCATCGGCGACCCCCATTTCACGGAGTTCTTCGGCCAAAATTTTGGAGAGGTTTTTCTGTTTTTCGGTGCTGGGTTGGGTCTCGGAAAATGGGTCAGATTGCGTGTCGATTTGAACGTATTTTAAAAAACGGTCGAGGACGTTGTGCTGAAATTTGGACATTTTTTTTGAATGATGAATTTTGAGTGAAAAGAAATACATTTTTTGAGGTTGAAAATGTGCGGCAAAATTCATCATTTCTCCTCCATCATTCATCATTAAAACTACTTTTGCCCACTTTTTTACCAGAAGTTTTTTTACCAAATTATAATGACTACCGAAAATCATTCTCACGCAATTGACCCGACGCAGCACCTCGACTTGCCTATTTTACAAAAAATTTTCTCTGAAAATTTGTCCCTCAGGCTTTCCGACGCAGCCAAAAAAAGGATAACCGACTGCCGCCATTTCCTCGAAAAAAAGATGCAAAACCCCTCGGAAATGATGTACGGCATCAACACCGGCTTTGGTTCGTTGTGCAACGTGCGGATTTCGCCGGATGAAGTGGAGCAATTGCAGTACAATTTGGTGGTTTCGCACGCCGCCGGTTGCGGCGACCTCGTGCCGTGGGAAACCGTGCGGATGATGCTTTTTTTGAAAATCCAGAATTTGTCCTACGGTTTTTCGGGTGTCCGGCTGGAAGTTGTCGAGCGGTTGATTGATTTTTACAATGCCGGAATTTATCCGGTAGTTTTTGAATTGGGTTCACTCGGCGCGTCGGGCGACCTCGCGCCGCTGGCACATTTGAGTTTGCCGTTGATTGGTTTGGGCGAAGTTTGGGTGCAGGGACATCGCCGCCCGGCGAAAGATTTATTGAAAAAACACGGCTGGAAACCACTGGTTTTCAAAGCAAAAGAGGCTCTCGCCTTGCTCAACGGAACGCAGTTTTCGACCGGTTATTCGCTTTCAAATTTGCTGGAAGCCCGCCGACTCGCCGACCTCGCCGACCTGAACGCCGCGATTTCTTTGGATGGTTTCAACGGAAGTTTGAGTCCGTTTGATGAAAAAATTCACGCCATCCGGCCACACGCCGGGCAAATCGAAGTAGCAAAAAATATCCGCAACTATTTGAAAACCAGCGAAATAGCCAACCGAAAAAAAGAAACCGTCCAAGACCCCTACTCTTTTCGATGCGTCCCACAAGTTCACGGCGCGAGCCGCGATGTTTTAAAACATGTTGAAAATGTGCTGCTCACCGAGGTAAATGCGGTGACCGACAACCCCAATATTTTTCCCGACGAGGAAGAAATTTTGTCCGGCGGAAATTTTCATGCCCAGCCGATTGCCTTAGCCGCCGATTATTTTGCGATGGCAGTTTCGGAATTGGGCAGTATTTCCGAGCGGCGACTTTATCAATTGATTTCGGGGCAACGCGGATTGCCGCCATTTTTGACCAAAAATCCGGGTTTGCACAGCGGTTTGATGATTTCACAATATACTGCCGCTGCAATTGTCAACCAAAACAAGGTTTTTTGCTCGCCCGCCTCGGTGGACAGCATCGTGAGTTGCAACGGCCAAGAAGACCACGTGAGCATGGCCGCAAACGCTGCGACGAAGGCCCGGCGCGTGGTTCAGAATTTAGAGCGACTGTTGGCCATCGAATTTATGGCCGCGATGCAGGCTCTCGAATTTCGGAAACCGCTGAAATCGGCCATTTTTATTGAAAAATTAAAGGAAAAATACCGCGAAGTGGTGCCGCCGCTCGAAAATGACCGGATTTTGAGCACGGATATCGAGACGACGGTTGGGTTTTTGCGCGGCATGATGGAGGGCGGGATTTATTCCGCCATTTCAAAAATCAAGGCGGAATAAATTCCGCCCTCCAATTTAAAAATGATTTTACAAAAAATAAAACTCACCAATTTCAAAAACTACCCCGCCGCTTCGCTCGAATTTTCGCCGCGACTCAATTGTTTTGTCGGCCTGAACGGCATGGGGAAAACCAATTTTTTGGACGCTATTCACCTGATTTGTTTGGCAAAAAGCCACACCGGGCTGCCGGATAAAAACTTGGTTTTGCACGGTGAAAATTTTTACCGGATCGAAAGTGAATTTGAAAAATCGGGCGAAACGGAGACAGTCGTCGTCAAATTTCCGCTCGGCGGACGGAAAACAATCGAGCGAAATGGCGTGGCTTGCGAACGGATTTCTGACCACATCGGCCATTTTCCGGCGGTGATGATTGCGCCCGACGATGTGGCTTTGGTTCAAGATGGCAGCGAAGAACGGCGCAGATTTTTGGACTCGACGCTTTCCCAAATTTCGACGGAATATTTGAATAACTTGTTGGTTTACAACAATTTAATCCGCCAGCGCAATGCACTTTTAAAGCAGTTTTTTGAAGAAAAAAAGTTCGATGCCGACCTTTTGGAATCACTCGACCGGCAACTCCCCCGCCCTGCCCAACTAATTTTTGAACACCGCAAAAAATTTGTCGAAACGCTCCGACCTGTTTTTCAGGAGATGTATTTTTTGATTTCCGGCGGGCAGGAAACGGTCGGTCTGGAATTTGAATCGGATCTGGAAAAAGGCAATTTTGAAGACCTTTTAAAATCGAATTTGGAAAAAGATAGGATGTTGCAACGCACTTCGTCGGGCATTCATCGGGACGATTTGAATTTGTCGGTTTCCGATTTTCCGGCGCGAAAATTTGCATCGCAAGGCCAGTTGAAATCTTTTTTGCTCGCGCTGCGGCTCGGTCAATATCAAATTTTGAGGGAAGAAAAAGGTGATTTGCCGCTGCTTTTGCTCGACGATATTTTTGACAAATTGGATGAAAAACGGGTCGGCCAACTGATTTCACTTTTGTTGGAAAAAGATTTTGGGCAAATTTTTATCACCGACACCCAACGAAACCGCATCGAAAACATCGTTTCAAAATTGACGGACGGCTACCGGATTTTTGAAGTAAAACTGGGCGAAATTATTTAAAACCAAAACGTCTTGCCATTTTTTCAAAAGGGTGAAATCATCGTTTAAATTTCGCCAAACATTTCGCATCCGGATTTTGATTTTCTGAAATTCGTCGTCTACCCAAGATTTATTTTAAAATTAATTTGCAGGATTGGTTTCCGTGTTTACATTTGAGCCGTTCACAAATCATTTTTTTATCATTAAAATCAAACGAAATGGAGTCATTGTTACCTTATCTTATTAACACAGTTGCCGGTAGCGGCGGCGGTTTTTTGGGCAATATGCTCAAACCCAACGCCCTCGGTTCTGTTGGCAACTTGATTGCTGGCGCAGTCGGCGGCAATGTTTTGCCACTCGCACTTGGCGCACTTCAAATGTTTGCACCCGGAAATATGTGGGTCAACATTTTGGTCGCAGTTTTGGGCGGCGGTGCAGGTTCACTGATTGGTGGTTTGTTCAAAAAAGCAGCATAATTGCTTTTTCCAACAAAAAATGAAGGCATCCCGATGGTAAATCGGGATGCCTTTTTTTGTGGATTTTTACCACAAAGGGACATAAGAAAACATAAGGTTTTGAAAACCAAGTTCTTATGTTTTCTTATGTGTCTTTGTGATAAAAAAATCATGCTAAAACCATCTCCCCGTAAACTTCCTCCACTTCGGCAAGCACCTCCAAAAGTGCCTCGACCTCCATCAAATTGACCAATTTCATCCGGTATTCTTTGATGTCCGGCAAGCCTTTCAAATAAGCCGTGTAATGCCTGCGCATTTCCAGAACACCCAATTTTTTGCCTTTCCACGCCACGGAATGCAGCAAATGTTGTCGCGCCGCGCCGACCCGTTCCGAGACTTCCGGCGGTTCGAGATGCTCGCCAGTAGCAAAAAAATGTTTTATTTCCCGAAAAATCCATGGATAACCGATGCTCGCCCGGCCAATCATGATGCCGTCCACGCCAAAACGGTTGCGAAAATCAAGTGCTTTTTCCGGCGAATCCACGTCGCCGTTGCCAAAAATCGGGATGTGCATCCGCTGGTTTTCTTTCACTTTTGCAATCCAAGACCAGTTCGCCTCGCCTTTGTACATCTGCGCCCGCGTCCGTGCATGGATGCTAAGTGCCTGAATGCCAACGTCTTGCAGCCGTTCGGCGACTTCCAAAATATTGATGGTGCTTTCGTCCCAGCCCAGCCGCGTTTTCACGGTCACTGGTTTTTTTGTTGATTTCACGACGGCCTCGGTCAATTTTACCATCTGTTCGATGTCGCGCAGCAGACCCGCTCCGGCCATCCGGCAAGCCACTTTTGCCACCGGGCAACCGAAATTGATGTCGATAATATCCGGATTTGCATTTTCAACAATGTGCGCGGCTGCAATCATCGAATCCAGTTGGCCACCAAAATATTGAATCCCAATCGGTCTTTCGTAGTCGTAAATATCTAATTTTTGAAAACTCTTCTCCGCGTCGTGCACCAAACCATCGGCAGAAATGAACTCGGTGTACATCAAATCTGCCCCGTGTTGTTTGCACAATTTGCGGAACGGCGGGTCGCTCACGTCTTCCATCGGAGCGAGCAGCAGCGGGAAATCTCCCAATTCGATGTTACCAATTTTTACCATAATATTTTTAAACACAAAGGCACAAAGAGAACATAAGAAGTTGATTATTAGTTTCTTATGATTTCTTTGTGCCTAAAATTAGAACCTATTTTTTCTAAATTTTTAAAACAAATCCATCTTGTTCAACACTTCCACGATTTCCTGAACCGCCGCCGCAGATTTGTGCAACAACTCCAATTCGTCTTTTTTCAGTTTCAATTTCAAAACTTCGTTCACGCCTTTTTTGCCCAATTTGACAGGCGCACCCACGAAAACATTGTTCAATTTATACTGCCCGTTCATCCGAACGCAGCACGGAAAAATGCGTTTTTCATCCCGATAAATCGAAATCGCCATTTGCGCAGCCGCCGCGCCCGGCGCGTACCAAGCCGAAGTTCCCATCAAATTGACGAGTTCGCCGCCACCAAATTTGGTGCGTTCGACGATGGCATCCAATTTTTCCTTGTTCAAAAATTCGGTCACCGGAACGCCTGCAACAGTTGAATAACGCGGCAATGGAACCATCGTATCGCCATGCCCACCCATCAACATGGCCTGAATATCTTTCGGCGAGCAGTCCAAAGCCTCGGCCAAAAACGCCCGATATCGAGCCGTATCCAAAACCCCGGCCATGCCAATCACCCGTTTGTCCGACAAACCGGACGCCTTCCAGCAAGCATAAGTCATCACGTCGAGCGGGTTTGAAACGACAATAATTATCGGATTTTTGGTGTGCTGCAACAAACTTTTGGTCACCGACGCCACGATTTTTGCATTTGTCGAAATCAAATCGTCGCGGCTCATCCCCGGTTTTCGCGGAATCCCCGCCGTGATGATGCAAATGTCAGACCCTGCCGTCAAAGCATAATCATCGCCGCCAACCAGCCGCGTCGAATAGCCATCCACCGGGGCTTGTTGCCAAATATCGAGTGCTTTTCCTTTGGCGATGTCGGCCACCACCTTGCCATTTTCGTCTTTTCTGACCAAATCAATCAGTACGACTTCGTTAAAAACGTCCGAGTGCGCCAGCACATTTGCACACGTTGCGCCCACATTTCCGGCGCCGACTACGGTTATTTTACTCATTGGATTTACGGCTTTTTTATTTTTTTGAAAAATTTTGTGTGAATTTGATTTAAAATCGGCGGCAAAAGTAATTCGATTTACGATTTTTGAATGACGATTTACGATTTTGCACTGCACAAAATCGTAAATCGTAAAGTAAAAAATGATAAACTTTCGCCGTCCAAATCTTCAATCAAATGCTTTTAGGAAATTATGCCGACACCCTCCTGCTCCGTGCCTTGCGCGACGGCGACGAAAAAGCATTGGAACATCTTTTTCAAAATAATTACAACCGCCTTTTCCGGACAGCCCTGAAAATCCACCCCGATTCTGAACTTGCAAAAGAATGTATTCAACACATTTTCAACGAGTTATGGCAATATCGAAACTCAATTGGTGAAATCGAATCTTTTGAAGCCTACCTGAAAACTTCGTTGAAAAGGCGCATTTTTAAAGAACTTTCCCTGCGTCAAAAACAAAAATCGCAGGAAATTTCCGCGTTTGCCGAGCAAATTCTCGAAGTGCCGTCGTGGGAAGAAATTTTGATTGAACAACAGTCCCGGCAATTTGAAAGTCAAAAACTGCTCGACCTGCTCGACCAACTTTCGCCGCGACAAAAAGAAATCGTGGTGCTGAAATATTTTGAGGAAATGACCTACCCAGAAATCGCCGCCCGGACGGGTTTGCAAACCGATACCATTTATAAAATTTTGCACGAGGCAGTCAAAAAACTAAAATCGCTGGTGGGTTTTGACACATAGTTCACATAGGCGTTTTCACATAGAGGCACATAGGTTTTTGTATTGTTTTTGTAAACACTAATCCTATGTGCCTCTATGTGAAAACACCTATGTGAACTATGTGTCAAAACCCAAATCGAAATTTATTTTAAAAAAAAGTCCTCCGAACCGGGAAGATTTTCTGCCAACCGTTCCTCTAAGAAAATATAAAGCGGAAGTGTTTTAATTTCATACGAATTTTGAGGCAATCGGGGCAGCGACAAATCAACTGAAACTGTCCCGGTTTTTTTCCGCAAAGCATTGAAAAACATGGATTTACAAAAAAAATATACCGTCGAAGATTTGCTGACCAACGAGTCGTTCCTCAATTTTTATTTCCAAAAAAATGAAGAGGACGTGCTGGATTGGGAAGATTGGCGCGATGAAAATCTGGGCAACGCCGCGCTCGTGGCCGAGTCATTTGATTTGCTCAACCGACTTTCGTTGCGCTGGGATGCGACTCAAATTCGTGAATATTGGCAGGATTTAAAAAAACAAATCCATGCCGAAAACCAGCCTGTTTGGAAAGTTGAGGTCAACCCAAAACAGATAAATTGGTGGCGGTGGGCGGCAGTGGCGGCTTCTTTTTTGGTCATTTTCAGTGCTGGAATTGGTTGGTGGCAACTTTCGAAAAATGCCGAACCGCTCGCTTTGACCAACAAACACGCCGACCGATTGATGATTTGCAAACTCCCCGACGGCACTCGAATTCAATTAAAACCATTTAGTAAAATATTGATTTCCAACGATTTTGGTCAAAGATCGCGCGATATTTCTTTGACTGGCGAGGCACTTTTTGAAGTGGCAAAAGATGTTTCAAAACCGTTCCGGGTGTTTTCTGGCGACTTGTCGGTGACGGCTTTGGGCACCACTTTCAACATCCGGGCGGTCGAAGGCGAGCCGGAAACCAAAGTCGCTTTGACGGAAGGAAAAATCCGGGTCGAGAATTTTTCGGAAACCGACCCAATTTTCCGAACCGATATTTTGAATCCCGGCGAAGAAATTTCCCTAAAAATTAAAGAAAAACGGCTGTCGCCAAAACGCAAAATCACGACCCCTGCCCTCGCTCCAAAAGCCGAAATCAAAAGTGCTTTGCAGGCCGGTTCGTGGATTCATTTTAACCAAACGCCGTTTGCCGACGTGGCAACTTCGTTGGAATACAATTTTGGGATTCATTTCGTGGGCATTTACCCGGAACTCCGCGACCTGCCGGTTTCGTACCGTTTTCGCGGCGACAATTCAATTGAAAATATTTTGAAAGACCTCGGGCTGCGGTGCCATTTTGATTTTGAACTTCGAGGCACGGAAGTTTTTTTGAAAAAGGAAAAAACGGATTTTCCCGAAAATTCAGAGTGAGCGTTTTGCCTTTCTTTTCCCCAATTACTTGATGTTCACGGATTTTTTCAATTTTTAAATAATGAAAAATTCCACCTTTTACTTTTGCTGTATTTGGCAAAGGGGTGGTTTCTATTTTTTAAAATCAACATTTTTCAAATTTTTTAAAATCGTATCGAAGATGAAAAATCAACTACTTTTTCTTCTGTTTTACATCCTGCCGATTTTGGCGACGGCGCAAAATGCGACAGTCAGTGGCACAATCAAAGATGCCGGAAATGGCGAAGGTCTTCCCGGCGCGACCGTCCAAGTGACGCACGCGACTTCCAACACGACTTACGGCGGCACGTCGGATGTCAACGGAAATTTCAAAATCGAAGGCCTGCGCCCCGACGGTTTGTACCGTGTAAAAGTGAGTTTTACAGGTTTTCAAACCTTTAATCAGGAAGGAATCACACTTTCTGCTGGGCAAAACTTCCAGTTGGACGTTTCGCTTTCCGACCAATCCACGTCGCTGAACGAGGTTGCCATCGTCGGTTCGCGTTTCGACAAACCGCGTTCAAATGTTGACCGCCCGGTTCCGATTGACGTGATTTCGCCCAAAGAAATTCAAGCGACGGGTCAGGTGGATTTGGGGCAATCGCTGCAATACACTGCGCCGTCTTTCAATGCCGTCAAATTTGGTATCAACGATGGTGCGCCGTTTGTTGACCCGGCTTCGTTGCGCGGTCTTGGCCCCGACCAAATGTTGGTTTTGGTCAACAACAAACGCCGCCACAAAGTCTCTTTTTTGAGCATCAACGATGGCGTGGGCAAAGGCCAAGTCGGCACGGATGTCAATGTTGTGCCTGCTTTGTCCTTGAAAAGGGTGGAAGTTTTGCGCGACGGCGCGGCGGCTCAATATGGCTCGGATGCCATCGGCGGCGTGATAAATTTTGTTTTGAACAATGCTTCTTCGGGTGGTGCAGTGAGCGTTTATGGCGGCACGGGCAACTCAAAACCAAATTTGGACGTGACCGGAGCCATCGCTCCAAAAACCGTTACGGATGGTCAAACCTATAATGTTGCCGCAAATTTTGGCCTAAAACTCGCCAAAACTGGCTTTTTGAACACCACTTTGAGTTATTCGCACACCAACGGCTACGACCGTTCGGGCAGTTACAAAGCGGGCGCGGGTTTTTATGTTTCCGACAAAGTGAAGGACGACAGCCTCGTAAAAGCCAATGGAATCAACCTCGACCGCGCCCTGCTCGGTGCTGCCGAAAACACGACGTATGGCATTTTTATCAATGCCGGGATTCCGATAAATGAAAAATGGAACTTCTATTCTTTCGGTGGTTACACGAATAAATATGCAATCACGGGGGTTTTCACCCGTCCGCCGTCGAACAAAAGACGGCGCGTTTTGGAAATTTTTCCAAATGGCTACAACCCAATTGCGCCGGGGCGTTTCCACGATTTTTCTTTGACGGCTGGTTTGAAAGGCACTTTGGGCAAAGATTGGAACGCCGATTTCAGCGTCGGGCAAGGCTCGAACCGGGTGAATTGGACGGCTGAAAACACGGTGAACCCAAGTTTGGGCGCGGCCTCGCCGACTGAATTTTACATCGGTTCGACGCAGGTCACGCAAACTTTGGTCAATGCCGACCTCGCCAAAACTTTCAGAAAAGACGAATATCCAAATTTGAGCGTCGGCGCGGGCGCAGAATTTCGCGCCGAATCTTTCCAGCAAATTGCTGGCGACAAAGCATCTTGGGAAGCAGGCCCGTTGAAATTGACGACCGACGTCGGTTCGAGTGGCCGCGAAGGTTTTCACGAGCGTTCTGCCGGAAAATGGAATCGGACAAACATCGGTTTGTACGGCGAGGTGGAAAGCGATATCACCAAAAATTTCTTGGTCGGCGCGGCACTTCGCGGTGAAAATTACAGCGATTTCGGCGGCGATTTTTCTTGGAAAGTCAACTCGCGTTACCGCATCGCCGCGCCATTTTCGGTTCGTGGTTCGGTGAGCCGTGGCTTCCGTGCGCCGTCGGTGGTGCAGGCGTACTATTCAAATTATATCAATATTTCGTTCGACAACGCGGGCAATTCCATCATCAACCCGGTCATTCCTGCGACTTCCGAATTGGCAAAAGTCCTCGGCATCGAAGGTTTGGAAAAAGAAACTTCGCTCGATTTTTCTGGCGGCATCACTTCGAAAATTGGCGAACATTTCACTTTGACCGCCGATATTTACCAAATTGACGTGGACAATCGCATTATGCTTTCGGGTTCGATAAACACGTCTGCTTTCCCAGAATTTATCGCCGCAGGATATCCGCAGAGCGCGAACGTTTTTGTGAACGCGATTGACACCCGCACAAAAGGTTTTGAATTTGTGGCAAATTACAACAATAGAATTGGTTCGCACAGCAAATACGCGCTCAATTTGGGCTATTCTTCGATGGAAACCGAAATTCGTGAAAACCGCAAAACCAGCACTGGAATCGAAGTCGTGAACGCCGACGCGGCACTTTATCTGACAAAAGGCCAGCCGATTAGCAAATTGATTGCGTCGTTGAGTTATGATTTTAAAATGGTGGGCATCCTTTTTCGCGCCTCGCATTTTGGGGAAGTGAGCGACCCGCTCGCCACTTTGGCCGTCGCGCCGACCGACCCGACCGCTATCAAATACCAGGTTTTTGCTGGAAAAACTTTGTTTGACGTGGCTTTGACGGTTCGACCAATCAAAAAATTGTCCATCGCTTTTGGTGTCAATAATTTGACGGATGTCTATCCAGATTTGCTGCAAAAACCGCAAACGACCAATGAAGTGGTGTATTCGCGGCGCACGAATCAGTTTGGGACGCAGGGCAGGTTTTTGCATTTGACCGCGAATTATACTTTTTAGTTTTTTTTGACACATAGTTCACATAGGATTTTTCACATAGAGGCACATAGATTTTTGTTTTTTTATTCAAACGAACCAAAAACCTATGTGTCTCTATGTGAAAAATCCTATGTGAACTATGTGTCAAAAAAGAAATCACTCATCTGGTAATTCAGCAAAATACTCATTGACGAAGGTTTGTTGGCCATCTTTCCAAATATTGGTCACATTGTAATTGATAATAATTCCCTTTGGCACTTTCAAATGTTTCATATAAGAAAGTAAGGTCGCAATGTGGATTGGCAGAATTTCTTTTACAGATTTGTTTTCAACAACAATCAAATCTTCTACCAAAACATCATAACGCATTTGGGCTTGCAAAACAATGTCTTTGTAAGCGACCAATATCGGTTGTTGGGTTTTGGTATCCATGCCTCTGATTTTACCACATTCGTGCAAAAAGGCTTCTTCATAGTTGGACTCCAAAAGCCCTGGCCCAAAAACTTTATGAACTTCAATTGCTGCGCCGATAATTCGGTAAGAAAGGTCATTGACCAATTTTTTTGTAATCAGTTGTTCCATTGTATGAATTTTTAGTGAATAAAAATGCATAGGTAAAATACATTTATCTAACCGTCAAGAAGCGATATCAGATAAAATAAAACGCCTTATGTGTCTCTATGTGAAAAAACCTATGTTGACTATGTGTCAAAAAAAGTATGAATAAAAATAAAATCATCGTGGTCGGCAGCGGAAATGCCGCGTTTTGCGCAGCCATCGCCGCTCTTGAAAAAGGCGCAAAAGTTTTAATTTTAGAAAAAGCCGACCAAAAAGAATGGGGCGGCAACAGCAGGTACACCGCCGGGGCCATGCGGTTTGCCTACGAAAATTTCGATGACCTCCGACCACTTTTGAAAAACCCGGACGACGAAAAAATCCAAATTTCAGATTTCGGTTCCTACCCAAAATCCAAGTTTTTGGCCGACCTCGAACATTTCAACGAAGGCGAACCAATTACTGATTTGCAAAAATTTTTGGTAGAAAACAGCCTGCCCACGATTCAATGGATGGCCTCGCACAACATCAAATTTGACCCGATTTTCAGCCGCCAGACTTTCAAAAAAGATGGAAAGTACATTTTTTGGGGCGGCCTGACTTTGGAAACCGAAGGCGAGGGCGACGGTTTGGTGCAGGCTGAACGCCGCGAATTTTTGCGGCTCGGCGGAAAAATTAGGTACAATTGCGAGGCACGAGATTTGATTTTGGATGAAAAAAACGGAAAAGTGGTGGGCGTAAAATTTTTCCAAAATGGAAAAGAAAAGTCCATTTTTTCAGACGCTGTCATTTTGGCCTGCGGCGGTTTTGAAGCGAACAAAGCATTGAGAATCAAATACTTGGGCGAAAAATGGGCAACCGCTCGCGTTCGTGGGACGCGCCACAATTTGGGTCGAGGCATTGAAATGGCGGTTGCGGCAGGTGCAGATTTGAACGGTTTTTTCGGCGGCTGCCACGCCACGCCGATGGATTTGAAAATGCCGGAATTTGGAAACCTGAACATCCCGCACATCGAAAGAAAACATTACCGAAAAATCAGTTATCTGTTTGGCGTGATGCTCAACGCGCTCGGCGAAAGGTTTGTGGACGAGGGCGCGGATTTCAGGAATTACACTTATGCCCAATTTGGCCGCGCAGTTTTGGAACAGCCGGGAAATGTGGCATTTCAAATTTTCGATGCCAAAGTTTTTGACCTGCTTTATTCAGAATACAAAACCGCCGATGCCACTTTTTTCGAGGCAGAAACTTTGGAAAAATTGATTGAAAAATTAGAAGGTATTGACCAAAAATCAGCCCTCGAAACTTTAAATCAATTCAACGAAGCCGTCGAAACCACCACCATTTTTGACCCAACAATAAAAGACGGCAAAAAAACCGTCGGTCTAAAATTGCCAAAATCAAACTGGGCAAACCGCCTCGACACGCCACCTTTTCGGGCATATCCAGTGACGGGCGGCATCACTTTTACCTACGGCGGCCTGAAAGTGAACACCTCCGGCCAAGTTTTAAATCAAAAAAACCAACCCATCGCTGGGCTTTTTGCCTGCGGCGAAATGGTGGGCGGCGTGTTTTTTCATGGTTATCCGGGTGGGTCGGGTTTGACTTCGGGAGCGGTTTTTGGTCGCGCCGCCGGAGTTGCTTCGACTATTTGACACATAGTTCACATAGGTGTTTTCACATAGAGGCACATAGATTTTTTAGGTTTTTTGGAAAAAAATCTATGTGCCTCTATGTGAAAGCACCTATGTGAACTTTGTGTCCAAAAAAAATCGCACGATGAATAAAAGTCATTTTTGGAAAATACTTTTTGTTTTTACGATGGTTGCCGCTTGCAAAACAGGCCAGCCACCGCAAACAAAAACCTCCGAAACTTCGATTTCAGAGAAAAAAATCCCTTGCATTTTCATGCGGGCAGGCACCTCGCGCGGCCCATTTTTCGACCTCCGCGACCTGCCAAAAAACATCCAAGAAAGGAACAAAATCTTGTTGAAAATCATGGGTTCGCCCGACCCGCACCAAATTGACGGACTCGGCGGCACGGAAACCGTTACCAGCAAAGTCGTGATGGTGCAACCCTCGAACCGTCCGGGAATTGATGTGGACTATCTTTTTGCACAAATCGACATTGAAAATCCGGTCGTGGACACCACCCCGCCCTGCGGAAATATGATGGCGGGTGTCGGTTGTTTTGCCATCGAACGCGGCATGGTCAAGGCCACCGTGCCGACGACGCGGGTCATGGTTTACAATATAAATACGTCGTCGGTCATCGAAGAAATCGTCCAAACGCCCGACGGAAAAGTGAAATACGACGGCTCGACAAAAATTGACGGCGTGCCCGGCACCGCCGCCCCGGTCATCATGAATTTGTTTGACCAAGTCGGCGGAAAAACTGGAAAACTCCTGCCAACCGGAAAAAAACGCGAAGAAATCCAAGGTATCGAAGTCAGTTTGCTCGATGCTGGGATGCCGATGGTTTTAATAAAAGCAGCCGACTTGGGGATGGACGGCGCAGAACCCGCCGATTTTTTTGAAAAAAATAAAGATTTGATGGCCAAAATCGAAAAAATACGCCTCGAAGCAGGCCGCCGGATGGGTTTGGGCGATGTCCGGGAAAGTGTTTTGCCAAAAGTTGGCCTGCTTTCAAAACCCCGGAACGCGGGCAACAACATCAAATCACAGTACCTCACGCCCCACACTTTGCACCCGGCACACGCCGTGACCGGGGCGATTTGTGTCGGGACGGCTTTAAAAATCAAGGGCACGGTCGCCGCCGACGTGGGCATTTCCAACGGAAAACCGCAAGAAATCATCGTCATCGAGCACCCGTCGGGCGTGATTGAAATCAATCTGGAAATCGAAACCGAGGGCGAAAAAATCAATGTCAAAAAAGCAGGAACCATCCGAACCGTCCGAAAAATCATGGAAGGTTTTGTGTTTTTTTGACACATAGTTCACAGAGGTTTTTTCACATAGAGACACATAGTTTCTGTGTGTGTTTTTGAAAAAACTATGTGCCTCTATTTGAAAAAACCTATGTGAACTATGTGTCAAAAATCAATAACCAACGGCATCAAATACATGCTTATCAGCACGGCTTGCTTCACGGTTTTGCAAGTGGGCATCAAGTATTTTTCGGAAATCCACAGTTTTGAGCACGTCTTTTTTCGCTCGTTCATCACTTGGTTTTTGAGCATGATTATTTTGGCAAAAAATAGGGTCTCGCTCGTCGGCAAAAACCAAAAACTGCTTTTTCTGCGAAGCATCGTCGGCACGATTTCGATGTTTTCGTTTTTCCACATTTTACAAAAAATGCCGTTCGGTTCGGCGGTGGCTTTGAAATATCTGTCGCCCATTTTCACCGCCATTTTTGCCATTTTTCTTTTGAAAGAAAAAATGAAACCAGTCCAGTGGCTTTATTTATTGCTGGCATTTTCGGGGGTCGTGATGCTCAAAGGTTTCGATTCGCGGATTGAAATGTTCGATTTGGGCATCGGTTTGGTCGCGGCCATTGGCGGTGGACTGTTGTACATCATCATCCGAAAAATCGGCGACGACGACCATCCGCTTGTGGTTGTGCATCATTTTATGGTCATTTCGACCATCGCCGCAGCCATTTTGATGATTCCGCATTGGAAAACGCCCACTGCGAACGAGGCCATCGGTTTGTTGGTCATGGGAATTTTCGGTTTTTTGGCGCAACTCTACATGACCAAAGCATTTCAGGAAAAAGACGATGCCAGTTATTTGGCCATTTTCAAATATCTCGAAGCCATTTATGCCCTGCTGATCGGCTTTTTTTGGTTCGGCGAGACGTACCATTTTTTCAGTTTTATGGGCATTGTTTTGATTTTTTTAGGCTTGATTTTAACCGTTCGATTGAAATCTTTAAAAACATAGTTCACATAGGTTTTTTCACATAGAGGCACATAGTTTTTTCGTGTTTTTTAAGAAAAAAACTATGTGCCTCTATGTGAAAATCCTATGTGAACTATGTGTCAAAATACTAAAATCCAACTTTTAATGAAAAAACGTTATCAACTTGTCGTGGTTTTTGTGCTTTTTGCCATTATCACGTACCTCGACCGGAACTCCATTTCGGCAATCGGCACCGACATCACCGACGAACTGAACCTGAGCGACCAACAATGGGGCTTGATTCTCGCCGCATTTTCGCTGGCCTACGGTGCTTTTGAAATCCCGACCGGGATGCTCGTTGACCGCTACGGACCAAAAATTACCCTGATTCGCATCGTGATTTGGTGGTCAATTTTCACCGTTTTGACCGGTTTCGCCACCGGTTTTTACTTTCTTTTGATTGTCCGTTTTCTTTTTGGCGCAGGCGAGGCGGGCGCATTTCCGACGGCTTCGGTGGCCATCGCCCGATGGTTTCCAAAAGTCGAACGCGGCAGAATCCAATCCATCATCTGGATGGGCAGCCGTTTGGGCGGCGCAATTGCACCGATTACTTCCATTTGGCTGGCAAGTTTGTACGGTTGGCGGTCGGTTTTTTTCATTTTTGGGAGCCTCGGCGTGGTCTGGGCAGCCGTTTGGTGGTTTTGGTTCAAGGACGAACCCCGCGACATGAAAGGCATCAGCCCCGAAGAAGTCAAAGAAATCGAGGCAGGACGCAGCCTAAAAACCACCACCCACAGTTTTTTGCCCTGGAAAAAAGTGCTCCGAAACCCAAACCTCTGGGCATTGATGGGCATGTACCACTGCCTACTTTATGGCGCGTATTTTTATATGTCGTGGATGCCAAAATACCTCGAAAAAGGTCGCGGCGTACCGAAAGAAGACCTCGGTTTTTTGGTCTCGCTGCCGTTCATTTTGGGCATGGCGGGCTGTCTGGCGGGCGGTTTTTTCTCCGATTATTTTGCAAAAAAACGCGGCATCAAGTTCGGCAGGCGGTACGTCGGGATGTTCGGTTTGGTGATGGCGGGCATCTGCATGATTGTCGGGACATTTATCCAAGACATTAATATTGCCATCATTTTTCTCGGCCTCGGCCTTGCTTTTAAAGATTTCACCTTGCCGGTTTCGTGGGCGGTGGCAACAGACATCGGCGGAAAACACGCCGGTTCCGTGGCCGGAACGATGGGTTTTGCAGGCCAATTGGGATCGGTCATCATGGCTTCGGCATTCGGTTACATCCTCACAGCGACCGGAAGTTACGAACTGCCCGTCCGAATCATCGGCATTTTTGTCATCGTCGGCGGCCTGCTTTGGTTTGGGATTGATGCTTCAAAAACTTTGGTGGAAGAGGACGAGGGCTAACAATTTGCGATTTTGGATTTACGATTTACGATTTTGAAGCCAATCTAAATTTCAGAAATCAATTTTTTGAAACCCTTTTTTAAAAATGCAAACGCAGCAATCGTAAATCGTAAATCCAAAATCGTAAATCGAATTACTTTTGCCACCGCAATGCAGGTTTTCACAGATTTAGATTCACTTCCAATTTTTCAAAACACCGTCCTCACCATCGGCTCGTTCGACGGCGTTCATTTTGGGCATCGTCAAATCCTGCGGCGGCTCAACGATTTGGCCAAAAAATCGGGCGGAAAAAGCCTTGTCGTCACCTTCGACCCGCACCCCCGAACCATCCTCCGACCCGACGACCGCGACTTCAAACTTATCACTTCGACCGACGAAAAAATAAAACTAATCGCTACCGAAAACATTGATTGTGTGGTAGTTGTGCCATTTTCCGAGGAATTTGCGAAGCAGTCCGCGAAGGAATACATCGAAGATTTTTTGTTGAAAAAATTCAACCCGCGTTTCATCGTCATCGGTTACGACCACCGTTTTGGGAACAACCGCGAAGGCAATATTTTTGAAATAAAAAAATATGAAGTCCCCGGAAAATTGGAAGTCGTCGAAATCCCAAAACAAGAAGTGGACGACCTCGAAGTGAGTTCCTCAAAAATCCGGCACGCGCTCGATTCGTCCAATTTGCCGCTCGCGGAAAAATTGTTGGGGCATCGTTTTTCATTTTCTGGCACCGTCGTCGAAGGCCAAAAAATCGGTCGAACCATCGGTTTCCCGACCGCCAATTTGAAAATTTCAGACCCCCACAAACTTATTTTGCCGGAAGGAATTTACGCGGCGTGGGCAATTTTGGAAAATGTTTTTCCAGAAAAAAAATACCCGGCGATGCTCTACATCGGTCGCCGCCCGACACTCGAAACCTTTGACAATCAAACGATTGAGGTCAATATTTTAGATTTCGATAAAAATATTTACGGTGAAAAATTGCGTGTCGAACCTGTCGAATTTATCCGTCCCGACGAAAAAGTGGCCGACCTCGACCAACTCAAAACACGCATCGAAACCGACCGGACTGCCATCCGAAAACGCCTCGCCATCGAAAATTCGAGCCGCAGCCAACCGCTCAAAAAATACCTCGAAACCGAGTGGTTGAGTTTTGACCAACCACTAACCAAGTCCAAAAACGAGGATTTGAAAAACATCGCCATCGTCATTTTAAATTACAACACCCGCCAGCATCTCGCCCAATTTTTGCCTTCGGTTTTGAAAAATACGCCCGACGGCGTGCGGATTATCGTCGCCGACAACGGTTCGCCCGACGACTCGGTTGATTTTTTGAAAAAAAATTACCCGCGGGTTGAAGTTTTGGTTTTGGAAAAAAATTATGGTTTTGCCGAAGGCTACAACCGGGCATTGAAAAATGTGGATGCTGAGTTTTATTTTATCCTAAATTCTGATGTCGAACTCGCCGAAAATTGGCTCGAACCACTTTTGGAAGCGATGAAAAACGACCCAAATTTGGCCGTCGTCCAACCAAAAATCCTATCCCACCACGAAAAAAACAGTTTTGAATATGCCGGAGCGGCGGGCGGTTGGATGGATATTTTGGGTTATCCGTTTTGCCGGGGGCGCATCTTTTTTCACTGCGAATCCGATGCCGGGCAATACGATTCTGAACAGGAAATTTTTTGGGCAACGGGCGCGGCGTTTTTTATCCGGGCAAAATTGTACCGTGATTTTGGCGGTTTCGATGGAGATTATTTTGCCCACAACGAAGAAATTGACCTTTGCTGGCGGCTGAAGCGCGCCGGTTTTTCCATAAAATGTATTCCAAAATCCAAGGTTTTTCACGTCGGCGGCGGCACTTTGGGTTACGCGAGCCCTCGAAAAACGTATTTGAACATCCGAAACAGCCTGTTTTCGATGGTCAAAAATGAACCCATCGGCAAGTTAATTTGGGCCATTCCTGCTCGGATGTTGTTGGATTGGGTAGCAGGGTTGGTCTTCCTTTTGAAAGGCCAATGGCGTTCGACGATGACTATTTTTCCGGCGCATTTAGATTTTTACAAAAACTTCCGGCGCACCTTGAAAAAGCGAAAAGCAGCCGCAGAAACCATCCAAAAAATCGGCGGCGGTCGGCCAGAAAACCGGAAAGGGATTTTTCCGGGCAGCATCGTTTGGAAACATTACATCAACAGAATTAAAGATTTTAGCGATTTAAAATTTTGAAAAATACCCTTTTCTCACCCCATCGTTCATCGTTCATAGTTTATAGTTTATAGTTGAGAATCAATATCTTACACCAAGACGAGCACATTTTGGCAGTCGAAAAACCGGCAGGTTTATTGACCATCCCCGACCGTTCTGGCAGCAGTGAAAGCCTCCACGAAATGTTGAAAAAGCAGTTCGGCGAGGTATTTATTGTCCATCGGCTCGACCGAGAAACGAGCGGCGTTTTGATTTTTGCGAGAAATGCAGCGGCGCACCGACACCTTTCAATTCAGTTTGAAAAACACACCGCCGACAAATTTTACGTCGCTTTGGTGGACGGCGTGATGCACCTCGACGAAGGCGAAATCAACAAACCGATCGGCGAACACCCGACGATTGCTGGAAAAATGACGGTCATCGGCACTGGAAAACCTTCCTTGACTTTTTACCGGGTTTTGGAGCGGTTCAAAAATTATACTTACGTCGAAGCACTTTTGAAGACCGGGCGGACACACCAAATTCGCGTCCATTTCAAAAACATCGGTTATCCGTTGGCCGTGGACAGTTTGTACGGAAAGAATTCCTCGATTTTTTTGTCAGAAATCAAGGGCAAAAAATACAAGTCCGGCAAGTTTTCAGAAGAAGAAAAACCCATTTTGGAACGCACCTCGCTGCACGCCCGGCGATTGCGGATTGAACATCCTGCGACGGGCGAGGTTTTAGAATTTATCTCCGAAATACCGAAGGACATGGCGGCAACTTTGACGCAACTTCGGAAACACGGAATGTAAAAATATCAACACAAACCACTGAAAATCAATTTTTTAAACGGCTCACTGGGGTGGGGATGAACGATGAACGATGAACGACGAAATATGAACCATTTAGTGAGTTCATATTTCGTCGTTGATCGTTCATCGTTCAAACTCTGAGATTATACCCATCGAACCTGCCCAAGTAATTTTGGGAAGGGAACGGTTGACGGGTGTGAAATGCACGCCTTGCGGAACTCCATCGCAGGGAAAATTTCACCATTTTTTTATTTTTTCAATGTTCAAATTTCATTCTTCAGAACCGAGTGTCGGGGGGGATTTTTGTTAAACCGCCAAAGTTTTTTTTAAAAAAACCCACCCCCCGAAAGGGGGCGGATTGTTTGTGTTTTTT
>JANNMS010000001.1:0-4952 GCA_031398055.1 Saprospirales bacterium
CGTGTGGCACATTTGGCAATCCGTCGGAATGGCCAGCGCAACGTGATTTGGATTTAAACTTTGATTAAAATCCGTCGTGTGGCAGCCCGCGCAAGTGTTCGGCGTGGTCGTGTAATTTCCCCCGACGTGGCACAACGCGCAATCATTTGCAATCGTCGCGTGCGCACCATGTAAAGGATAAAAAGAATTGTGGTCAAAAGTCGAAGGTGTCCAAGCCGTTTCGGTGTGGCAGGTCGCGCAATCGGTTGGAAATTGTGCTGCCGCGTGGTTCGGATTTGTCGTCGCGGCGTAATCCGGGGCGTGGCAGCCGTTGCAAGTATTTGGCGTGGTCGTATAATTCCCCCCGACGTGGCAAAGCGCACAATCATTTGCAATCGCGGCGTGCGCACCATTTAAAGGATAAAAAGAATTGTGGTCCGGAAAATTGGCCGGTTCCCAGCCCGCAGCCGTCGTGTGGCAGGTCGCGCAATCCGTCGAAAGGTTCAGCGCGACGTGGTTTGGGTTTACAGTTTGATTAAAATCCGTCGTGTGGCAAGCCGAGCAATTGGTCGGAGTCCCGGCATATCCAGCCGCGTGGCAATCCACACATTCCGCAGTCAAATGCGCCCCGGTCAACGGGAAATTGGTCGAATTGTGGTCAAAAGCAGCGTCCGCATCGCCCGTCGGATGGCAAGCGAGACAGGCGGAATTTTCATAAACATAGCCGTTCACGCCGGCGTGGCCATCGTTTGTTTCCGGGTTGACGTGGCAAACGGTGCACGAAAACTCCGCATAATTTGAAGTATTCAAATGGCAATCCGTGCATTGCGCCCACTGCCCGTTGTGTTTTCCAGAATAAATCGGGAAAAATTCGGCATCGTGCGACGCAAATTTTGCGGGCATCCAATCCAAATCCGTCGTGTGGCAGGTCGCGCAATCGGTCGAAAATTTCGCCGTCGCGTGGTTCGGGCTGACCGCCGATTGAAAATCGGGCGCGTGGCAAGAAACGCAACTATTTGAAGTATTTGCAAAATCCCCGCCGACGTGGCAGGCCGCGCAGTCCGAAACCTCGTGGCCTTTTGTCAACGGGAAAAAATTGTGGTCAACCTTGTCCGTCGTCCAATCTGGCGTGAACATATCGTGGCACTCCACGCAATTTGTCGAAAAACCGGCCTGCGCGTGATTCGGGTTTATCGCCGCCGTGAAATCTTTCAAATGGCAACTCACGCAATCGTTCCCAATCCGTTCAAATTGCAAAGCCGAAGCCGAAATATGGCACTGCACGCAGGTCGCCATTTTATGAACGCCCGTCAACGGAAAACCATTTTCGATGTGCAGTTCCGCGATGTTGTCCACCACCCAATTGTTGGCCGAGTGGCAGCGGGCGCAGTCCAGACCGACCGTTTGCTGGTGAATATCGACGTGGCAAGAATTGCAATCCGTCTTGGCTTCTGAAAAAATTAAAGTCTCGTGGCAGGCGCGGCAGTCCGTTTTTGCGTGCTGGCCTTTCAGTTCAAAATTGGTTTTTCCATGGTGAAAACGCAAAGTGTCCGCCGCAATCACCCGACCCGTCATTTTGGAAACCGTCGGTTTTTGCGGGTCGAATTTTTGCCAATAATCCGCACCAATTTCCCAGCCCGCCGGGGAATGGCAGGCCGCGCAGTTGATTTTCATCTCCGCGCCGTGTGGGTTTTGGGCGAACAAATTCGCCGCGAAACCCAACAGGAAAATGATGGAAATTGACTTTGACACGTATTTATTTTTTCAATAAAAAAGCAAATCTAAAACCGACGGCAAGACGGCAAGCCTCCAAACCCCTCAATCGGCCATGACTTTTCCCGAACCGGTTTTTTCAGTTGCCGAACCAGAAATCTCCGCGATGCCCGCAAAACCGTGTCTTTATTTCGGGAAAATGCGGTGGCAGGGTTGCCAGCGGCGGGTGTTTTTTCTTACAAATTTTTTACAAAAAGGGCGGTTTCACTCAAACTGGCGTTTCCGCAATCCGCAACAACTCGTCAGAAATCGTTTTCCAATCCGCGCTCAAATCCACCGTCCGCACCCCGATTCGATGCCCGGCCTCGTCCGAAAAATCGGCGGAAATTGAAACGCCCGTGCTGGCGTACAACAAAATGCCTTCCGCTTTTTGGGCAAGCGGGTCGTCGGGCGACTGGTTTTTGAGGTAGGAAAAAATCTGGCTGAGGTGTTCGCGGCTCAATTTTTCCGCGCCGCCGCGGTTGCTTTTCAGGATGTTTTGGGAAAATTTTGTTTCCACGATGATTTTCCGCTCGGCGGTGCGAATGGAAACATCGGTCTGCATTTTTGGCAAAAAATAATGTGAATCAGCAGAGTTTGAGGAAAATTGCCAAAAAATATCGTCCCGTTTGACCCGAAAACCAGCGGGCAATTCCCGTTTGTAAAAATTACGGACAAACGCCTCGAACAGCCCCGGCATCTGGTTTTCGTCTTTCAAAAAATCGCGGAAACGGTGCTGCCCAACCTGCTCGTCCGGCAAAAAATTGTCGTGCAGCAGTTCGCAGACGTTGAGCAAAAAACCGTAAAATTGATTGTTGCGGTGCAGCCGGACGCAGCGGAAATCGGATTTTTTCAAAGTGATTTCCGAGACTTCATGAAATCGGGCGTGCAGCAAACGAACGTCCCGTCGGATTTTTTCATCCAAAATCTTCATCTTTTGCAGCCGGCCCAAAGTGCTTTTCAAAATCTGGTTGTGCAGCACATCGTAGTTGAATTCGTCGAACCGGCAAACCGCGCGACCGTGCTGAAAAGTCCGTTTTTTCAAACTTTCTGCGAGCAGCAATTTGCCTTTCACCCCGGCCAGCGTGTCTTCATTTTCGCGGTAATTTCGGTCGAGGCCGATTTTAAAAAGGTGCGCCGTGCCGTTTGCCAAAATTTTTGCCAGCAAATCCAGCGGCGTTTTGCACTCCTCGGCATCGCGCAAAACGATGCGCTGCTCGGCCAATTTGTCCCAAGCGTAGGCCAGCAAATAGTAAATATTGGCAACGGGAATTTTCATTTTCGAGGTCAGATTTTCAGGAGTTTTTGGATTTCCTCGGTGGCTTTTTCATCGTCGTCGAACCAATATTCATGGAGTTGCGGGGCGATTTCCATTTCGACGATGTCCTGAAACCACTGCTCCGCACCCGTTTCATCGGCTTTTCCATTGCAAAAATAACTGTGGCCGATGCGAAAACCTTTGCCCAAATTTTCGTCCACCGCGATTCGTTCGTTGATTTTCGCAAGGTTGTTTTGGATGGCTGTGACCAATTTTTCAGGGATGTTTTTGCCCACCAAAAACTCGGCAAAACGCTCGCCGAACTCCGGTTCCAAATCAAAAAACGCGAAACGCCGCCGCAGGGCATAATCCACCATCGCCAGCGAGCGGTCGGCGGTGTTCATCGTGCCGATAAAATGCAGGTTTTGGGGGATGAAAAACGTTTCGCCGGGTTCGGAATAGGTCAATTGGATGGCTTCGCCGCGTTTGTCGGCCTCGATTAAAAGCATCAGTTCGCCAAAAATTTTGCTCAAATTGCCGCGGTTGATTTCGTCAATGATGAAAAAATAAGGGTTCGCCGGGTCGTTTTGCGCCAGTTCGCAAAATTTGAAAAACACGCCTTTTCGCACATCGAACCCGCCATTTTTGTTCGGCCGGATGCCCATGACAAAGTCCTCGTAACTATATGACTGGTGAAATTGCACCATGCAGATTTTGTGCTCGTCGTCTTTTTTGAGGATGGTTTTGGCAATCCGTTTGGCCGCGAAAGTCTTGCCGACGCCGGGCGCACCCTGCAAAATGATGTTTTTTTTGTGTTTTAAAATGCGGATGATTTTATCAAATTTTTCTTCGGAAAGAAATAAATCGAGGAGGGCATCGGCTTTTGAATAGGGTTTTGCGGATTTTTCGATGGCTTCGACCTCGGCGTGGGCGACCGGTTTTTCATTTTCGGAAATGGGTTCGATTTCGTCCTCTTCAACTTCTTCGACGGGTTTTTCCTTTCCAATTTCTGCCGTGCAGTAAATGAAATCCTGCGTCAGCAGCGCGCCCGATTTTTCCATAAAATGAATGCCCGGTTTGAGCAGTCGGCGGTGCAGTTCGAGCACTTCGACATCGTTTTCCAATGCTTCCCGAACCACTTTGCACAATTCCAAATATTGCCGGACGGGTTTGAAAGGGTCATCTTTTCTACCTTTTAATGCAAGTTCCGGCCATTCGACCTCGCGGGCAAACGTTCGGAACATCATGTATTTGTAAAGTGGATATTTATCGGGGAATCGCAGGCCGAGGTAAACCATGATTGCGCGGTCATCTTGATACGTGCTTATTTTTTGGGGAAAAGCCGTTTTCCGCAGGTTTTCAGCATCTTCTCGAAAAGTCAGCACCCGGTTTTCCAAATCTTGGCTTTCGTCAAAAAGCATTTTGAACATGGCGGCCACTTTCGCGCCGTCGAAACGCGCCATTTCCAACAACATTCTTTTGAGGAAATAATTTTGCCCAGCCCAGAGATTGCTACCCACCTTGTCGTTGAGGCAACGATTGAGCATTTCGGCCACGTCTGGGGCGTTTTCGTCCCAATTTTCATTGAAATTTTTGGCGGCAGCCCATTTGTACAACTCGTTGTAGTTCGGTGATTTGAGGAGTTGTTTGTAGGCTTCGATGAATTGGAGCAGTTTGGTATGGTTGAGTTTCATGTCAAAAAGGGTAAAAGTTGATTTTCACCGAAAGGTAAAACCGCCCATTTCAAATTAGTTAAAAAACGATTTTCAAGATTTTGGAAATTTGAAATTTCCCCAAAAACTAGGCGTGCATTCAGGTCAAACGCATTAAAATTTCAAAAACCCGTAGGGTTGGCATTTTAGTAGGAAACAAGGTTAATCGCGTGGATAAAATGCCGTAGGTATGGCATTTTGGCAGCAACATTGAGGGATAAAATGCCATGCCTACGGCATTTTATCCACGC
>JANNMS010000094.1:0-16581 GCA_031398055.1 Saprospirales bacterium
CCGTGTCCAATCCTGAAAATCCGTGTCCCTTCCTGCAAGAACTGCCTGTTTTCAATTAATCTTTTTTCAATCACAACATGCTTCAAATTTTTTTTGAAAATAAAAAAAACATCCTTCCCATCCTCGCCTGCCTCTTTTGCCTCTCGGCAAATGCCCAATTCGACAAGGCCAACGACGAATTCAACAAAAAAAAATACGCCGCCGCCGTCCCACTTTACGAAGCCGGTTTGAAAGAAAAAACCAGCAACCTCGCCGCTGGCCGTTTGGCATTTTGCTATCGGATGCTCAACCAAACCGAAAAAGCCGAAGCACTTTACGCCGAAGTCGTGAAAAGTGAAAAGGCAAAAAACGACGCCTCTTTTTTTTACGCCGAGGCTTTGATGTCGAACGGAAAATACGCCGAGGCCAAAACCTGGTTTTTAAAATACCACGAACTCGAACCGTCAGATTCAACCGCGTTCGCCCGCGCCGCCGCCTGCGACCTCGTGCCGAACATCCAACCGTATTTTCGAAATTTGAAAATGGAGGAATTCCCGTTCAATTCCGAAGCCGACGACAACACGCCAGCGTTTTGGTTTGGCGGACTCGTTTTTACCTCCGACCGTGCATCCGGCGCGGCACTTTTGAAAGAAAAATCCGACTGGACGGGGCGCGATTTTTTGAAACTTTATTTTTCAGAATTCGACTCGTCCGCCAACACTTTTTCCGAGCCAAAATCTTTCTCTGGCAAACTCAACGAACTCAATAAAAACACCGCAAACGCCTCGTTTTCAAAGGATTGGGAAACGATTTTCTTTTCCCGAAACTCGACCACGCCCAACAAAAAAGACGAATACACCCTCCAGCTTTTCACCGCCGAACGCGCCGGAAACCGCTGGAAAAATGAAGAAAAACTCGATTTCTGCAAGCCCGAACTAAACTACATGCACCCCGCAGCCACGCCCAACGGACAGCGCGTTTTTTTCGCCTCGAACGGCGGCGGACAAGGCGGTTTTGACATTTTTACTGCTGAAAAAAACCATCGGGGCGAGTGGCGGCGCGTCCAAAACCTGGGGGCGATTGTCAACACGCCGTCGCACGAAGCATTTCCCTATTTTCACCCCGACGGCAGGTTGTTTTTTTGCTCGAAAGGCCACGCCGGGTTCGGCGGTTTCGATGTTTTTGTCACCCGTTTTGACTCGGTAAAAATGGAATGGCAGCCGCCCGTCAACCTCGGTCGCCCGATAAATTCTTCGCTCGACGATCTCGGTTTTTACCTCGCCCCGAACGATTCGACGGGCGCGTTCACTTCCGGGCGCAGCGGTGGCGACGATGATTTGTACCTTTTTTGGTTGGGCGAAACGAAAAATTTGGCGCAAATTTTTTATCCAAAAACTGAAAACCAGCCCGCCGCCGAAATTTCAGAAACGTCTGAAAAACTTGAAATTGAGAAAAAAAAGCCACTCGAAACGCCCATTTCCAAAGATTCAACCACCCAAACCAACCAATTTACCAATTCTCCAATTTCCCAATTCCCCAATTTCCCAATCACCCAATCACCATTTTCCACCCTCGACACGGCCTTGCAAAACGGCTCGGCCAAAACGGGTTCGATTTATTTTTTGGAAAATTTTAAATACGATTCTTCGGAAATTGAAATCCCGGCGGCGGCCAAAATTGATTTGGATTCCCTCGCCGTGTGGCTCGTTCGCTACCCAAATTTGAAATTGGAAATCACTGTCCACACGGAAACAGGCGGCCAGCCAAAATCACTTTTTGCCCATTCAAAATCACGGGCGACTGAAATTGCAAAATATTTTTTGGAAAAAAATTCGGACTTCAACCGTTTGAAAATCAAAGGGTTGGGCGGGAAAAAACCGATTTTTGATTGCCCGAAAAAAGAGGATTGTCCGCCGGAAATGGATTTGAAAAATAGGCGGGTCGAGGTGAAAATTGAGTTTTGAATCTTCAATTTACCAGCACTTTTTCCCGCAATTTCACCAAACTCAGCAACTCGATTTGCTCGCCCCGCGAAAGCATCGCCACCAAATTTTTGGATTGATTGAAAAACGTGCGCGCCTCGTCGGGCGGCAATTCCTTGCCCGGTTTGTACGAAATCAAGTAAAAATTTTCACCTTCCAAATGTCCCGGTGGTCGCTGGGTCAAAAAATCGCGGATTTCGGGGTGAAACTGCGCCCGAATGTGTTCCTCAAATTGGCCGGTGAGCCAAAATTTTTCCGAAAAATCGGGCGCGTCCGGAAAATCAATGTCGCGGTAGCCGAATTTTTCCTTCAATTTATGCCACCAAGTTTCGGGGCGAAGTTCAAAACTGGGCAGCGACCAGCTCCGGTTTTGGGCAAAAAAGACGGTCTGTTTCACGATTTTTGCGGACTTTCCCGTGCTGATTTTGTAGGTGTAATCGAACAGAAAAACCTCCGTTTGGCCGACCGTTTCGCGCAGGACATTCGTGATTTTTCCATTTGAAAACCAGCCTTTTTCGCGCCTGAAAAGTTGGAAATTTTTCAGTTGAACGATCAGCCCGGTCGAGTCGGTTTCCTGAAAATTCAATCCGAGGTGAGCGGCCAAATCGGCCATTTCGGCGCGGCGTTTTTCATTTCTTTTTTGTTTGAAAAATAAAACGCTGCCAGCAACCGCGGCGGCGAACAGTGAAAAAATCAGGACTGGTGTCATTTTAAAAATTTGAAAAAGGATTGGACAAATTGGGTTTCCCGCTGCCAGCACGTTTACGAAACTTTTGAAGTTTCGTAAACGCGGCCAAATTTCATTGCTTGTTTTTATTTTTTCTCAAATAATCCAAAACCGGGTCGCGCCCCTCCAAAAACGATTGAAAAGACATCGGCACGAGGATTTCGGGTGCGAGCGCGGGCGGGTCTTCGGCCACGAGTTGCGTGATTTTTGAAGAATAACTCAAAATCAGCCCCGTTTTTGGCAGCCGCAGCGGCTTTTTTGTGGCAAAATGGTTGGGTCGGTCACCCGTCGGTTCGCCAATTAAAATGGCTTTTGTGTAGGTTTTGAAAAAAATACCGACGTTCGTCGCCTCGTTCACCGTCCCGGAATTGATGGCGACAAAAACTTTTCCTTTTTGATTTAAAATGCTGTCGGCGGCCAATCTTTTTGCCCAACGATGGCCGTCGTTCGCGCCGCCGCCGGAGTTGAAACGCAGGTCAATCAGCAGCCGCGCCGTCGGGTGGATTTTCATAAAATTAAAAATTGAATCAACAAACGGTTGAAATTCAGGCAGTTGCATCGCGGTGGCCGTGTCACCGTCGGCCATCAGCATTTCGCGGCTGAGGCAAATTGCATATTGAAAAATGAAAATGCTGTCCTTTTCCAGCCATTCGGAAACGAACAATTGGCTGCGCGAACGGAACAACAAATCGGGGTTTTTGCGCTGCGCCATAATGGGTTGCATGGCCTGCGGGTCGGCGGCGGGGTCGATTGGAAAAACTTTAAAATTGAAGGTTTCACCAGTCGGTTTTTCGCAAAAAAGTTCGAGGGTGTCGGTCGCGGAAACGCCGGTCAGCCGGTTGACGATGGGGAAACGGAGCATCTGCATCGCGTTGGTGAGGTAGCCGATTTCGTTGTCTTTTGGCACAAAACGGGCGGTGCGCTCGATGGCTTCTTTTGTGGTCAAACCGTTGATTTTCAAAACTTTGCAGCCAAAAATTGGGGCAAATTTCCGGACGCTGGCCGAGACGTAAAATTCAAATTCGTAGTACCCCAAACCGAATGGGATGAATTTTTCTTTCTTTAAAATTGGGGTCAAATCGAGGGTCGTGTTCGGGTCGCCGACTTTCGCAATGATTTCTTGGAGGCGCAGCGCATTTTCCGCGTCCGATTTTTCCGGGAGGTTTTGGTAAAAAGTGGTGAAGGCTTGATTCCACTCTTTTTCTTTTATTTTTTGGAAAAGATTGGGGTGGAGTTTGGGCAGTTCTTTCCGGATTTTTTCGCCGTCCTGCTGCCAATTTTGGGGGATGGGGGTTAATTGGGCAGGTAAATTTTTTGAAAAAAGCAGGAAAATGAGTGGGATGAGTAGTTTTTGAAAGATGTTCATATTTGAGTTGAAACGGATTTTTGGGCAAAGATAAAAACGAAAATTGCTCAGTTTTGCTGGGCAATTCACCAAATCAACAATTAGTAACAGCGTTCAAACTTTTCAAAAAACTTAGATAATTTTGCAAAAATTTTTCAGTAAAATGGAAGAAGTAAAAGTTAAAAAATGGAGCAATTTATTGCTTGATAAAATGCTTGAATATCGTCGATCCAATCCCGGTTTCACCTTTGCATTGCGGCAAAGAAACCGTAACGAAAGGCTTGAAAAGGGCTATTGGTTTCACGGTGATGATAATTATATTTCTGTTGGATTCACTGCAAGGAGCGACGATAGCAATAAAACACAGTCCGTTGGACTTGTTTTTAACAATTTTCAAGATAATACTGCTGATTGCTTTTTAGAAATTGTATTTAAGACTGAGCCGAGAGCAGATTTGGTGGCACTTTATCGTAATTTCATTTCTGCAAATTCTGGGTTTGTTACCATAGACCAACCATATTATAAGCATTTTAAGTACCATAAAAGCTATTTGCGGAAAGATCCAATTAAAAATTTGGAACATTTTCTTTCAGAAGACTGGAAAAAATTATCTTCGGATATAATCGAAAATGGTTTGGAAGACTTGTTTTTTGTTCCAGAGGAGGATTTTCAAACTCACTTGAAACGTATTGAAACCATTCGAACTACTGAACCACAAAGCATGACTCTAAAAAAATCTGAGTCAATCAATCAATTTAAAATATTCGCTGATGTGCATGGCGAAGAACTTGAATTTGAAGTGTCAGAAGAAAAACACCCAAGCGGAGGTTTGTTTTTTCGGGGCAATGCAATTGGTAGCAATGCTTGGTTTTCTTTTGTTGAATCCGAAGGGTTTGTAACTAATCTTAAATTGTCTTCAACTATATCAACATCAAAAGAAGTTTTGGAGGCACGTATCAATGAAGTAATGGATGCGAGAAAAGAGCAAGAATTTGCAGGATTTGAGTTGACTGATGAAACTGAAAATATTGAAACTCGCGACCTGAATCCATATGACCCTGAAAAGATAAAAATCAGACGAGACCTGCTTTCGTTGCGGGAAATGCTGACGATGATGGAAGATGATATGGCAATTGATTTGAACCCGGAATTTCAACGAAATTTTGTGTGGGACAACGCACGAAAAAGTCGCTTAATAGAAAGCCTGTTACTCGGTATTCCAATTCCACTTTTTTATTTTGCGGAAAATAAAAACGGCACCTTCAATGTGATTGACGGCTTACAACGAATGACTGTTTTTCGTCAATATATGCTCAATGAATTCCCTTTGAAAGGTTTAGAATATCTTGAAGATTGTGAAGGATTGTATTTCAAATCTGATGGTGTTAAAGTAAAACCTGAAAAAGCCCTTCCAATTCCAATGATGCGTCGAGTTGCAGGTACACAAGTAGTTGTGAATGTTATTGAAGCTTCATCTCCAGCAGAAGTTAAATATGATATTTTCAAACGTATCAATATAGGTGGTAAACCGCTAAATAATCAGGAAATTAGAAATTGCATGGCAAAACCTGTGGTGCGTACAATGTTGAAAAACTGTGCACATCATGAAAAGTTTATACAAGCAACTGGAAATAGTATCAGCGACAAACGCATGGATGGTCAAGAGATGGTATTGCGATATTGTGGATTTTGGTTAACAAAGAGAGGTTTGGCTACATATTCCGGCAGCATGACTTCTTTTTTAGATGGAATAATAGAAAAACTGAACGAGATGAAAGAAACCGATTTACAACGAATTCAAAAAGAGTTCCTCAATGCAATGCACAATTGCTATCACTTGTTTGGGCGATATTGTTTCAGAAAAGTATTGACGGAACATTTACAAAGTAAGCGTTCCCAAAGTCTTAATAAATCCATGTTTACAGTATGGGGAATCGTTTTATCAGATTACAAACCGGAAAAGGTAACGGGCTATAATGATTTTGAATCCTTCGCCCATATCCAAGCAAAAGAGTTGGATAAAAAGGGGGAGTTCTATGATAAAGTAACGACAAAAACAAATGATCGGCTTATATTGAATAGAGTCTTTGATATTGTTGAACAGTTGGCAAAGACAAATCTTAAACAAAATTAACTTTCAAAATGAAAAAACTGAGAATACAGAACTATAAGTGTTTTGAAAATAGTGAAATCGATTTTCGAGGCATTACAATATTAGCGGGAGCCAATTCTGTTGGAAAATCAAGCGTGGTTCAGTCGATTTTGCTTAGCCGAATTTGTCTCCAAGAGTTACAAAAAAAAGGAGAGAACTTGAAAACTTGGCAAAAGGATATGAAAATAAGTGGTGCAAAATCACTTTTGTCCAATAAAGCGGTACCGATTTCACTCAATGGGCCTTTTTGGATGAACTTGGGAAATGTGCAAGAAGTGCTGAATAGAAATGCAATTCAAAACAATATTCACCTTGCATTTGAAAGCAATAACGGCCAGAGTTTTTTAGAATTTGAATTGGCGTTGCCAGACGAAGAAATTGCTTACAATTTATTATTAAGTGAAGTTGGCTTTACGTCGGTTGACCCTAAAAACCCATTGGTTGGGGATCTTTTCCCAATTACTGAAAACGAATTTTATTACTTAAATGCAGAACGAATTGGGCCAAGACTGCGATATGAAGTAGATGATATGCCATACATTCATGCCGGATGGCAAGGTGAATATGCTGTTCAACTTTTAGGTGAGAATAAGAGAGAAGAAATCACGGAATCAAAATGTTTTGACAAAGAACAAGTACGGCATCTGTTGCATCAAAGTCGTTTGTGGCTCAATTTTATCACACCTGGCACGACAGTAGATGATACACAATTATATGCAGGCATTAAAGCAGCAGATATTTTGTTCTCCGGTAGCCGCCCAACGAATGTCGGATTTGGTCTTTCTTATGTTTTACCCATAATTGTTAATGGATTGGTGGCCAAAAAGGGAGCCATTTTTATCATCGAAAACCCAGAAGCACATTTACATCCATCTGGGCAGTCCAATATTGGAAAATTTCTTGCAAAAATTGCCGCTGCTGGTGTAAAAGTTATTATAGAAACCCACAGCGAACATGTGATCAATGGCATTCGGCTTGCTGCATTGGAAGGAAAAATCCCATTTGAAGAAATACAGATTAATTTCTTTGACCGAGATTCTTCCAACAACATCAAAATTTCTTCTATTCAATTGACCGAAAAATCAGACCTCACTGAGTGGCCAAAAGGTTTTTTTGATCAACAGGAACAAGATTTAGCCAACATTTTTCGGTTAAAACGCCAATTAAAACCATAAAAGCAATATGCCACGATTTGATTTTTATCTGCTAAACGTTTCATTTCAAACACCTCCCGATTCTACAATTGAAGAATTGGGCGAAAAAATTGAGCATCTGGCCATTGACTGCGATAATATTCGTGTTCAAGGCGAGAATATTTTCTGTCATCCGGAAATATATGATACTCGAATGTTTGGATCATATACCTTCATAGACATTGTTTACGACCGAAAAATTGCCCTGACCCGTGACCAAATCAATGCACTACAAGTGATAATAGATCGTAGTAAACCAACAGAATTAGACAATGATTTTATTATTGAACTTTTGGTTTTAGAAAACCCAGAAGAGATAAATGCGCTGCTTTGCCTTTTTAAAGTGTTAGACAACCGTATTCCGATTGAGTGTTTAATTTATAGTTTCCGGGATTGGTTACAATTTCATCGTGATTATTTCGTAAAATGTCCTCCGCCTCGGGCTTCATTTTGCGAGGCACTTGCTCCCTGGTTTTCAAATTTATTCCTCAATTCCAGCACTATTCATTCGGGTTTGCGTGGACTTCATTCAAATCATGAAGATATCATGCGTAGTATAATTCATCACTTATCCGCATTAAATGATGTTTATCATCCATTTTTTCTGGCAAATCGTCACGTTGGAGGTGATGGTGCCTGTGATTATTTGGAAAATTATTTTCGTAGTCACGAAGTTAGAATAGGTGCTTCGAGAGAAAAAAATAACATTCCTGAACTGGTTTTTCAATTTAACGACCCTCAAACTGGTGATACCCTAAATTGTTATTGCGATTTGCACACCAAATTTTACCAATATTATGAATATGCCGATCCAACATATCACGCAAAAGGAAATAGGATATATTTTCATCAACCAATTGAAGGTTTTTTGGGAGAAAAACTGTTGGTTGCTCGAATTGGAAAACATGCTTAAAAATAATTTTCAGAACTAGGATTTCATAATGGGTGGGATTAGCAAAAAAAATCCCGCCCCTCGGCTTTTCCGAAAGGCGGGATTGCAAATATGAGAAAGGAAAACTATGTACTTCTGAAAATATGGGGAAATATTCGGCTACTGCAAGCCGGATTTTAGGCAAAAATTAGTTCAAAACCATGTCTTTTTCCGCCATCACTTTGCGGATATTGATGAGCGCGTACCGCATCCGACCAAGTGCCGTGTTGATGCTGACACGGGTCAAAGACGCAATTTCTTTGAAAGACATATCGGCGTAGTGCCTCAAAATGACCACTTCGCGTTGCTCTTCGGGCAACGAATCCACGAGGCTGCGGACGCGATTATGGAGTTCCGAACGGATCATGTTCGAGTCGGCGGTTTCGTTGTCCACTTTCAGGACTTCAAAAATGTCGAAATCTTCGGACGGGGAAATGTGGGATCGGCGTTTGTTCCGGCGGTGGTAATCCACGCACAAATTGTAGGAAATCCGCATCGCCCATTGGACGAACTTGCCTTCGTGGTTGTATTTTCCACGACGCAGGGTGTCCACAATTTTGATGAAAACTTCTTGAAAAATGTCTTCCGACAAGGCTCTGTCTTTGGTAAACAGATAAATGGAAGTGTAGATTTTGGATTTGTAGCGGTGGAGTAGAATCTCGAAAGATTGTTCATCGCCATCCATGTAGCGAGCGATTAACTCGTGGTCATTGAGCACAGAAGTAACTTGCATTTGCAAACAAATTTTTGCAGTGAACCGAAAAAGATATTTTTAAACGGTGTACAAGTTATTTTCTATAGACCTTGAAATTTAGTGGAAAGAAGTAGTTGAACTGCCGATTGGCGAAACAAAAGTAGTCAGCGTATTGTCTTTTCCAAAAGTTTTTTTTCTGGATTAACAAATTTTAACGGATTCTGGTGGTAACCACTTTTTCGTTGACAAAAATTTTGCCAAAACGACTACCTTTGACCCACCGAATTTTTCGGGACTTTTCAAAATATTTTCCGCAAGGAGGCGGGAAACTTCCAGTATGGAAATAGCCATAGTTCTCGTACTCATAGTTATTCATGGTTTTTTAGTCTTGGGTGAAATTGCCCTCGTCACAGCAAAACGCGCAAAACTCGAAGGGGAAAAAAGCAAAGGCAATCAAAAAGCCGCCATCGCAGTCCGGCTGCTCGACAATCTTGAAAACTATCTTTCCGCCATGCAAATCGGCATCACCTTGATTTCTATCGTCGAGGGTGCGTATGCCGGAGCGGCCATCGGGCACAAATTGGCTCCATTTATTGCCCAATTTCAGGTACTCGCGCCTTATGCCGAGCAGATTTCAATTTCATTTGTCATCGCGGTCATCACTTATTTGTCATTGATTGTGGGCGAATTGGCTCCAAAATACATCGCCATTCAATATGCCGAGCCGCTTGCGATTGCCTGCGCTCCGGTGATGAACATCATCATGAAAGTGACCCACCCGATTTCGGTGGTTTTGAGTTGGAGCACGCGGCTTTTCATGCGGATGCTTTTTATCAAACCAAACGACAACCAGAATATTTCGGAGGAAGAAATCAAAGCGATGGTCAAAATGGCCAACCAGCAAGGCGTCATCGAACAAAAAGAATCGGAATACATCCAAAATGTTTTCCGTTTTGCCGACCGCGATGCCTACGATATTATGACCCACCGAAATGATGTGGAATGGCTCGATCTCAACGCACTGCACGAAGAAAATGACAAAATCGTGCGAGAAAGCGGCTACACCAAATTTCTAGTTTGCGATGACGACATCGAAAATATTTTGGGCGTCGTCAAATTCAAAGACTACATCCAGAACCGTGAAAAACCTGGTTTTGATTTGAAAAAAATCCTAACCCAGCCGCTTTTCGTGCCTGAAACGATGAATTCTTTGAAAATCCTCGAAACTTTCCGCACGAAAAGAAACTACTTCGCCGTCGTCGTGGACGAATATGGCTCAACGCAGGGCATCATCACGCTGCACGATTTGACCGAAAATATTTTCGGAACGCTCCCCGATTTGGACGACACCGCAGAACCTGCGATGGTCAAACGCACCGACGGCTCGTTTTTGGTGGAAGGCACGATTCAAATTGACGAACTCCGCGAAACCGTCAACCTCGGCGAGTTCGATGCCGAAGACGCCGATTATTCGACTTTGGCGGGCTACATTTTTTACAAATTGGGTGAAATCCCAAAAACGGGCGATGCTTTTGAAGCCGAAGGCTTCCGTTTTGAGGTCGTGGACATGGACAGGAGCAAAATTGACAAAGTTTTGATTTCGTCGCTGGCACATGCTGAAAAATCCGGCGGGTAAATATTTTTCAAAAAAGGCCTTTTAAAAAAAAGACAGCCGGGGTAAATACCTCGGCTGTCTTTTTTTTAAACCTTTTTGAAAACTCTAAATTTTCACAAATTTCAAAACATCCGTATCCCCATTCCCGCCACTCGTGTGTTCAAAATGCATCGAATCATCTTTCATTTCAATGATTAACCAATCTTCGTTCAATTCCAAAAGGTTCGAAGGTGCGCCGCTGTCAAAATTTATCAAAAACTTGTTTTTGCTGTCGTCGTAGCCCGAAGACCATGTGCCGGAGTACGTTTGGCCGCCGTTCGTGGCGGTCAAATTGCCGTTCGCGACAAAATCAAAACTGTAATTTTGGTAATTGCTCGTCTCGTCTTTTTTGTCAAAAAAGTAGGAAATTTTCCATTTTCCGCTTGCCGGAACCGTGCCGCCGCCGGGCGTCGTGTTGTCGTCGCTGCCGTGTTTGCATGCTGGAAAAAGGCTGGAAAATCCAAAAAGAAAAGCGATTCCGAGGACTTGACTGAATTTGTACTTCATAATGTGATTTGATTGAGTGGTGAAATTTTGTTGAACGGAACAAATGAACAAGCCCATTTTTCAACCCAAAAACAAATCCCAACCAACCCGGAAAAATCGCCGCCGAACCGGGAAAACAAGCAGCGCAATCATTTTCAAATCATTTTCATTTGTCGAACTTCGACACAAAACACCTGCTCGATTTCTCAATCCCGCGGAACTTCCTACTTTTGGCACGAATAAAAAATGGATGTCGGACGTTGGATTTTGGCCGCTCGAAATTGCCCAAAATCAACCGTTCAAAATCCACAGCCAAAAAAAAGTACACATGAAGAACTGCTATTTTCTACTCCTTTTGCTTTGCAGCACGCTCAAAACCCTTGCCCAAACGCCTTCAAACGACGATTGTGCGGGCATCACCGATCTCGGAAAAGCACCCGCTTGCCCGATGGCTATTTTTTCCAACAAAAATTCGACGGCTAGCAACATTGGCCTGGGCAGCCAGCCAAGTTGTGCGCCGAGCCTCGTCATCCGTGATGTTTGGTTCAAATTTACCTGCCCGACCGACATTTTAGATTTCAGGATTTCGGCAACCGGCGCAGGCACTGGCACGATTTCGCAGCCACAATTGGCCGTTTATCGTGGCGATTGTTCGTTCGACGGACTCGCGCAAATTGCTTGCACCAATTTGGTGGCGGGCAGTTTTTCAGCAACCACCGATCTCGTTGGGCTGTCGCCAAATGAAGATTATTTCATCCGAGTTTGGGACAACGCGCCCGCCGCGAATCCAAAATGGGGTGATTTTCAAATCTGCGTGGACAAAATCCCGCCCGTCATCAAAATAAATGAGGCCGACACCAATTTGCCGTTCGGCTCGCTCGCCGATTCCGGCGGCAAGGATGGGAATTATGGCAAAAACGACAATCATTCGCTGACGATTTGCCCGCCCGCGCCTGCCGGATGCATCACTTTTACTTTGGATTATTACCATTTTGATTACGTCGGCGGCGGTTTTTTACAAGGAAATGGCAATGATTTTTTGGCATTTTACGATGGAAAAACCACCGACCCGACCAAAAAAATTGTCCAAATCAATGGCACAAATTTCAACGACCCCACGATTGTCGAGGGCGGCGGGGGCGTTTGTTTTCCGGTGCAGGCGTCGAGCGGTTGCTTGACCGTGCAATTCAAAGCGGACGGCAGCGACGAACACGAAGGTTTTCTCGGACATTGGACGACCAGCCCAAATCCGTGCACGGCTCCGAAACCGATTGATCTCGACGAGGCCACCGAACCATTGATTTTGAATGCATTGAGTACGCCATTCACCACCATTTCAAATGTTGAGATGAACTGCCCGGACGGTGCGATTGCGACGTTTGCGGTGGCGACGGACAATGCTTTGTCGATGAAAAAAGGCCTGATTTTGACTTCAGGCGAGGCGTTCAACGTGCTCGGCCCGAACAACAATGATTCGGCGGGCACCGACAATTTTGCCCCCGGCGACGATGACCTCGACTATCTTTCATCCTTGACGACCGGGCAAGAATCGCTCGACGCCTGCATTTTGGAAATGGATCTTTTCGCGGCGACCGACCAAATTAGTTTTGAATATGTTTTTGGTTCGGAAGAATATCCGGAATATGTCAATGACAATTACAATGACATTTTTGCTTTCCTGATTTCCGGGCAGGGCCTCGTGGGCGACCCGAATTTGGAAAATTCCGCAATAAATATTGCCACAATTCCAAACGTCGGCGTCCCGGTGGAAATCAATTCGGTGAATCAAACTTTGAATTGGGAATTTTTCAGGAACAACCAAACCAGCCAGTTTTTGCAGTACGACGGCCTGACTTCCGACAAATTGGGCGTGAAAAAAACCTTGACCGCTCGGACTTCGGTGACGCCCTGCAAAACGTATCATTTGAAATTGGCGGTCGCCGACCGTTTCGATGGCATTTACGATTCGGGCGTTTTCATTTCTGAAATCAGCGGCGGCCTGCCAGAAGTGGCCGTCAATTTTGCTTCTGGCATCAATTATTTTGTCGAAAAATGCTCCGGCAACCAAGACAAATTGGTCATAAAAATCAGCAATCCGATTGAAAAAGACGTGACTTTGCAGGTTTCGATTGCCGGAACTGCCACGCTCGGCACGGATTATTTGTTAAATATTCCGGGCGTCGTGACCATCCCGGCGGGTCAAACTTCGGTCGAATTTTCGCTCGTTCCGTTGGATGACGCGATTCCGGAAGGCACGGAAACCATCGTCGTGACACTTTCAAATAATTTTGGTTGCGGCTCGGTGACCTACAAAACTTTCACGGTGGAAATCCAAGACGACCCGATCGTGGACGCCGGGCCGGACGTGACGATTTGCAAAAACGTGCCTTTTCAACTCCACGCCACCGGCGCGGACACCTATTTTTGGCAGCCGCCAAATGTGGTGGACAGTGCTTTTATCGCCAATCCGACGCTGACCACTTCGCAAAATGTTTTGTTGATTGTCACCGGGACGGTCGGGGCTTGCACGGATTTGGACTCCGTTTTTGTAACCGTGGTTGACCCGACGATCGAAGTTTCGGCGTTGGATTCGACCAAAATTTGCCTCGGCGAAAGTGTTCCGTTGCTCGCGGTCGGTGGAATTTTGGGTTTGCCCGGTTTGGAATGGTCGCCGGCCGCTGGTTTGTCCAATGTTTTTGATGCAAATCCAGTCGCCACGCCGACCACAACGACCACTTATTTTGCCACAATTTCTACGGCAAATTGCACGGTCAGCGACTCGATCACCATTTTTGTGGACACTTTATTTTTCCCAAATTTGGCGGCGACGACCACGATTTGCCAAAAAAATCCTGTGAAATTGGCCGATGATTTGACGAGTTCAACGATTTACAGTTGGACGCCGACGACGGATTTGGACAATCCGAACATCGCCGGAGCGACGGCGAACGCCAATTTGTCCACAACTTATACTTTGACGGCCACTTCGGCCAACGGAAATTGCTCGCAAACTGGCAGCGTCACGGTCAATATCACCCCCGCCGACGTGCGGATTTTAGATGAAAAATATCGTGAAATTTGCCTCGGTCAAAGTGAAACACTCACCGCCGAATCTGCACCGCCGGGTGCGGTCATCACTTGGTCGCCGCCGTTCACTTTGACCCAAGCGACTGGAAATCAAGTAATTGCAACGCCAGACGAGACCACAACTTATTATGCGAGATATGAAATCAACGGCTGTGTGGCTTTGGATTCCGTAAAAATCCGGGTAGATTCTTTGCCCATCGGCACTTTGAAATTGCAACCGGTGAAAGCCATTTATTGCCCCGGCGACACGGTTTTCATGATTTCCCCAACTTACGAACCCGCCAATTTTCCCGACATCAATATTTTGTGGGAGCAATTTGGGACGATGCTGACGCCCGATTCGTTTTGGAATATGGTCATTTTGGCCAGCCAAACGCATGTTTATTATCGTGAAATTACAAACCACGCCTGCTCGCGCCAAGATTCGATTGAAGTTCCGGTGGGTATCATTCCAGAATTTACGATCACGGCAACGCCGCCCGGTTTTTGCCCCGGCGGAAGCAGTGTTTTGCATGTCGAGGTCAACCCAACTACCGTAAAATGGGAGTGGGAAGAAAACGCCGCGCTGCCTTGCACCGACTGCAACGACCCGAAAGTCAGCCCCGGTCAGACCACTTTTTTTAGTGTAAAAACCATTGACGAGCCTTGCCCAGCGAGCGGTGGAATCGAAGTGGAAGTGTTTTCACTGCCCACTTTCAATTTGCAAGACCACGTAATTTGCCCAGGCGCGAGCGTTTTGTTGAACAATGTTCAGCAGTCGCAAACCGCCTATTCTTGGACGACCATCCCGCCGTCCGCATTTACTTCAGGACAAGCAAATCCGACGGTAACTCCCACAGCCACAACGACTTATCATGTCGAAGCCATCACCGAAAAAGGTTGCACAGGCGCACGCGATGTCAAAGTGACTATTTCGCAAGGCACGATAAATGCAGGTGCTGACCAAAATATTTGCGAAGGCGAAAACGTCACGTTGAACGCCACCGCGATCGGAGACACGCCGATCGTCACTTGGCCGACGACCCCAAATCCGAACAACAATCCGAATACTTTTCCGGTGACTGGCACGGCTGAATATGAAGTCATTTTGACTTTTGGGCAAGGCTGCACGATTTCCGACAAAGTTTTGGTCACGGCTTTGCCGCTGCCCGATTTGAATTTGGCGAAAGACACCTCGATTTGCCTCGGTCGCAGCGTGAAATTGAACAATGTTTTGGCGAGCGGTGCAACGTATTCTTGGAATTCGACGCCCCCGGCGACGCCCGCAGTTTCCGGCGCAAACCCGACGGTCACGCCAAATGTCACCACCGATTATCGGGTGACGGCCACAAATCCGGCGAATTTGGGTGGCTGCGCGACGGTTGGTCTCGTGCGTGTCGAAGTTGCGAACGCGACTTTGAACGCAGGTCTCGACCAAACGGTTTGCGACAGTTCCATCGTCGTTTTGACCGCGACGCAAGCAGGGACACCGGGCACGATTTCTTGGACAAATGCCCCCGACCCGAACAATCCGAGCAGTTTTCCAGCCACCGCGACAGCCAATTATTTCGCCAGATTGGACTACGGCCCCGGCTGCGTGGATCGCGACACGGTGCGCGTGACCGTTTTGGCCACCCCGAAAATTGACAACGTGGTGATTACGCCGGATTCTTTGGAATCCAAAATTTGCGAAGGCACGCCGATTGCTTTGAAAGTTTTCACGACGCCTTCCGCCGCGACGGGCACAACTTTTACTTGGTTTCAAAAACTGCCGAACGAAGATTTTAAAGAATTGCCGGACGAAAAAACGGCCACTTTGCTTTTGAAACCGGGCATCCGCGAGGGCATCGCAACCTACAAAGTCGTGGTGACGAACAACAACAATTGCTCGGACGAGTCGGAGGAAATCGGTTTTGAATTCCGGAAATGCCTCGAAGTCCCGAACGCTTTCACCCCGAACGGCGACGGAAACAACGACGATTTTGGCATCGTACAATTCGAGGACGGCTCAACTTTTGAAATTCAGGAGTTCATCATTTTCAGTCGCTGGGGCGAAAAAGTTTTCAAAGGCGACAAAACCCACCCGCGCTGGGATGGGAAAATTGGCACGAAAGACGCGCCGTCGGATACCTATTATTATTTATTGACGGTAAAATTGGCCGACGGGCAAGTCATTTCACTGCACGGAAAAGATGCGGATGGCAAGCGGCGGGGCGAGGTGACGTTGTTGAGATGATAGTAAAAAGGTCTAAGAAGCTGTTTGAGTTATTTCAAAACCGATCAAATGCCGTTGTTGGCGTCCTCGCCAACAACTTTTTTTCGGCGATGTTTGCTGAAAATTTAACTTGAAAACCTAAAATTAGGGTTGTTGG
>JANNMS010000127.1:0-70882 GCA_031398055.1 Saprospirales bacterium
AGCGAGCAAGGTGCGTAGCACCTCAATATTTGTAGAAATCGTTGCCCATTATTTCCAAAAGGTGCGTAGCACCGGAACGTTTGGGTATCAAATATTTCGGTGCTACGCACCTTGCTCGCTAAAAATTACAGTTCCAATTTATTTCGCCCTCCAAACCCTTTTTTTATTTTTTATCTTCCAATAATTGGTAGAATTAAATAATTATAGATTTTTGCATTTAAAATTTTACATCAATCTATAATTCTACAAATCTATAAAAATGAAAATCATTACCGTTGCGCATCAAAAAGGCGGGGTGGGGAAAACGACGCTTGCGCTAAATTTGGCGGCGTGTTTCAAAGAAGGTTTGGATGTCGGGCTGTTGGATACCGACTTGCAGGGCAGTCTCACCGGTTTGGCCGAAATGCTCGAAGGCATCGAACTGATGCCTTACGATAATGTGCCGGAAAACCTTCGCCTGCTCAAAAAGGATATTTTGATCATCGATACCCCACCCTATTTGACCAATCAGTTGTCGGGTTTGTTCGCGCAGTCCGATTTTGTTTTGGTGCCCTCGAAGGTTGGTTTTTTGGATGTGATGGCCGTCCGCGCGACAATTCAATTGATCCGGGAAGTGCAAAAAACAAAGCCCAACCTGAAAGCCGGCATCGTGCTGAACATGATGAAATACCGTACCAATATGAACGACGAAATCCGAGAAATTTTGAAAACCTACGAAATCCCGCTGCTGCAATCGAGCATCGCCGACCGGGTAAGTTTTACGCGATCGCCGATTATTTCGGGGGTTTTTGCGGGCGAGGACGAGCGGGCAAAAGAAGAAATAACGGCTTTGGCGGATGAAATTTTGAAGATTCTTGGACTTTAATTCGAGAAAAATGTAAATCTAAAAATTTATATTTTTAGATTTACATTTTTACAAAATACTTTAATTCTACTTTTACATCTTTCTAAAATACTTTAATTCTATGGCAAAAGAATATGACCAAAAACGTACAAATTTCGCCGACCGGCTGAAAAGTACGCCCGCCGCCATCCAAATGCAAGAAGTAAACCCGGTGACCAGCCGAAACGAGCCGCCGCCGGAAGAGCAAGTCCAGTTGAATGCCTGGATTCCAAAATCTCTGATGAAAAAATTGAAGACGAAAGCCTTGGACGACGAAAAAAGTATCAAGTCTTGCCTCTGCGAGGCGCTGGAAAATTATGTAAATACTGAAAATTAGAATTCTATTTTTACATTTTTCTTTAAAAATGTAAAAATGCAAATAAATTATTCTTTAAAAATAGGTGGTTTTGAAAAAATTTTTGCTGGACGATTGTTTTGGAATGCTTGTCAGCCGCGCAAAACCATGATTTATTTTCGTTTTAAACGTTTTTTAAAGAAAATGCAGCGCGTGGCGAGTTGATAGTTTTGGCGGCGTTTAAAATCTAAATAAACGTTTGTTTTGTATTTTTAGAATTATGTAAAAATTTATTTACAAATTTGTAGTTTTACATTTATCTATAAGTTTTCGAAAATCCTGCTTAAAGTTTTGGCAATCAGATTTTGATCGAGCCATTTTAAATGGCAACAATTGATAGGGTGGGGCGAACTAAAAAGGGAAAATGCTGAGTTCAAAATCAAAAAACAAGAAGTCGATGTTGTTTTTATTTTTTAAAAGAATTTTTCTTTTTAATTTTTAAGCCAGCACAACACTTTGAAAATCAATGATTTACGCCTAAAATTATGACCTTTTTAGAACCAACTATGTCTTTTCTGTTCCCAACTATGTCTTTTTTAGAACTCAAGTATGACCTTTTTAGAACCAACTATGACTATTCCGTAACCAACTATGACCTTTTTGGAACGGAATCCGATGGCAAACGAATCGCCTCGAATTAACACCTGAAATACAGTTAACAAGACATTTAAGGCAACGTTTTGACCCTGTTTTGAATGAAAAAGGATTTTTCAGAAGGAAAACCAATCTTATTATGACTATTTTGGAACGGATTTCACCAAATTTGGCCGCCCAAAACACCCCAAACAGCAAGGCGAACCCCTAAATATGACCATTCTGGAACGCCTTGATGAAAGTGTTCCTTTGAATATGACCAATTTGTACCCGCAAAAACATATAATTATGGCAGAAAATCAAGATGATAAATCGCTTATCGTCAGTTCGAACAGCCTGATTGAAGCAAAATATAACTTCTCGCTTTGGCAAAAGCGGATATTCGTATTTATGGTCAATCAAATTCAAGTGCAAGACAAGGATTTCCGATTGATGCGGTTCAACATCAAAGACATCATGAATTTTTTCCAAGTCAAAAGCAAGGAAGACTACAGAATCATCCGCCAAGTCCCGGAGGATTTGTACAATGTGAGCATGAAAACGCCCTATATTTCTGCCGAGGGCAACAAACGGTGGAAGGAAGTGCGGGTCATTTCGCAGTACACCCGCCCGGAGGACATGGCCGAAAACAATGCCTACATCGAACTGAAATTCAACGATGACCTGAAACCGCACTTGATTCAGTTGCGCGAATTGTTTACTAAGTATGAAATCAAATACATCATCGGCTTGCGGAGCGTGTATTCGTTCCGGATTTATGAAATTTTGAAGTCGCGCAGTTTTTTAAAAGGGGTAAAAGAAATCTCGGTGGACGAGTTGAAAGAGGTGTTGGATGTGGAGGACAAATACAAATTGTACGCAGATTTTAAACGGAAAATCGTGATGCAGGCTCAAAAAGAACTCACCGCATTTTGCGACATCACGTTTACAATCAAAGAAAAAAAGCAAGGAAAAAAGGTAACCAGCCTCGAATTTACGATCCATCCGAACGTGCCAAAAAACAAATTCAACAGTCAGTCTGACAAAAACGAAGCCCCGGAAAATACCGAAAACGAGGGGGTGGGGGAGCGCGGTGGGGCAAAAAATGTGGAAGCCGCGAAGCAGTTGTTTTCGAAAATCAAAAAATTCGGCATTTCGGAAAAGGTCTTTTTGGGCTGGGTGAAAAACTATCCGTTCGAGCACCTCGAAGATTGTGTCAACGAATTTTTAAGCCGAGTGAACGCCGGAAAATTGACCGGCGAACAACCTGCGAAACAAGGCGGCTACCTCCGCGTGCTGATCGAAAAGGCAGATTTTTCAAACATCCGGGCGCAGGAACAGCAAAAACAGGCGCAAAAACACAAATTGGAAGTGTTTTCAAAAATCGAAACCGCCGAAAAAAACTCGATCCAAGAACAAAAACGGGCAGCATTTGACCGGGAAATTGAAATTGCACGGTATGTTTTGGCGACCAACGATGGCTTGCTGGAAGAAATCACCGCAGAAATTAACCGGGAAAAATTTAGCGAATATCAAATTTCCGATTTTGAAACGGCGCCGATTTTTCGGGTGGGTGTTTTGGCAAAAGTAAAAGCTCGTTTTTCGGGAGAATTTTGAAGGGGGCTGGCGCTTTTTGATCAAAAAAATAGCAGGTAAAAAAAATGGGCCGCCCTGCCCGTTGGCAAAGCGACCCATTACTCATATTCCAAGGGCGGTTAGCCCAGCACTTTAATTCACTATTTTCACTAAACGCAATATCTTTTGCTCCGATCCAATTTGCAACGCCAAGGAATAAACTCCGGCGGGCAAATTTTCCAGATTCACTGTCAACGTATTGTTCCCTTTGAAAATCGTGGCCGACCACTTCGTCATTTTTCCATCGGCTGCGATGAGTTTCATCGTGGCCTCGCCGTCGATTTCGGAAGAAAAAGTCAGCACGGAAGAATTTGAAGTTGGGTTCGGGACGAGTTCAAATTTGCCCAAAACCGTCGGCTCGGCATCGCGGCGTTTCGATGGTTTGGTGCACGGGTCGGTGGTCGTGCAGTTTTTCCAAAAATCGTTCACTTTGGCCAACGTGTTTTTCAGTTCGCTGCCGAATGAAGGTTCAAAAAAACCAACGCTGGCGAGGTAGTCGTTCGACAAATTCAGCAATTCCTGCACCGTCGGCTCGTCGCTCAATCGTGAAAAAACAGTCCCGGGAACGAGGCAAGGCATCATATCCCCAAATTTTTGGATGCCCAAATCGCGGTTGTTGTAAATTTGGTTGTACCAAATGTTGAGTTGCAAAGCCATGGTGGCCGAGGCAATCGTGTTGTTCATCGAGCCGTCGGGGTTGCTGTGGCCATTGGCAGAGTTACAATTATTGGCAGGGGTAGCCGTGAAATTTCCTACGCTGAGTTCGCCTGTGCCACCCACTCCGGGCAACATCGAAAGCACGCAATCGCTGCTTTTTGTCGAAATGGTGCGGATGAATTTGCCGACCGTCACGCCATTATTTATTTCTAAAATGTTGGCCAAAGCCACGGCCACCGCAATCGTGTCGATTTGTCCGTTCGGGTCGCCCCAAACGTTTTCGGAAGTCGTGCAAATCGGTTTGCAAATGCCTTTCGTGGCAAAAGTGATGTTGAACGGCGCAGTCATTTTCAGGCAGATATTTTTTGCAACGATGGTAAATGTGCGCCACGTCACGCCATTTTGCGGCACGCCGTTTTGCAGCACGCCGGAATCCCACATGATGATGAAACAATTGAAAGCGCAGGGCACGTCCATAGACATACTTTTGAAAATGGACTGCACCGTGATTTCGTTCGGCAGGTCGTCCACGCAGGCCACAAAAATCGTGTCTGGGAAATACGAAACCGGCACGGTTTCGGGGTTCAGGCCAAAACTTTGGACACATTCGGCAGTCAGGCCGCATTCATCTACAATCAAATAGGTGTATGTCCAACCATTGCAGCCCGTGTCGTCGCCCGTAATTTTCACCAGTGAAACGGTCGCCGAGCCGCAACCGTCGGAGGCAATCACCGATGACAAATCAGGCAAAGGCAAATCTTCGGCGCAAAGCAAGGTCATTTCATCTGGTGGGCAAATGACCGTCGGCGGCTCGGTGTCTATGAAAGAAAAGGTCGCGGTGGCGGTGGTGGTGTTTCCACAGGCATCGGTGGCCTCAAAACGGTAAGTCTTGACATAACTGGCACCGCAGCCTTCGACAAAATCAATAATATATACTTTCAGTTCGACCTCGCTGCAATTGTCCGTAACCACAGCACCCGCGTCGAAGTCCAACCAGCCCAACAACTCGGTAATGCCGTCGCAGTCAAGCATGCATTCCATCACAAAATTCCCTGGCAACACGGTAAAAACGGGCGGCGTGTTGTCCACTGTGATAAAAAACGCGTCGCGGAAAGACGCATTTCCACAGGCATCGGTGGCCGTGAAACGGATGTTGAATGCAAAGTTTCCACCACAATTTTCATCAATCGGAAAGGTCAAAAGCGTATCGATTGACCAAGTGATCGTCGAGCAATCGGTGGCCTGCGCGCCGCCAAAATTGATCAACCAAGCCAAATATTGCGCCTCGTTCGTCGGGCTGCATTCGACCGTGACATTTTCCGGGTTTTCAAAAAATAGGGGAGGGGTCACGTCATTTACCGTAATAATTTGGGCGCAGTCGGCGGAATTTCCGCAGGCGTCCGTCGCCCGGTAATTTCGGGTCAAAGTAAACCGGTTCGCGCAAGTCTGGTTGCTCACGACTTGGCCGAGGAAAGTAACGACCACGTTCCCGCAAGCATCGGAAACGACCACGTTTCCAATATTTTGACTCGGCAAATCGCTCGCGCAACCCACCACAACTGGCTGCGGACAAATGATTGTCGGGGCAATCAAATCAACTGTCCATGTGAAAATCTGGTTGCAAATGCTCAAATTTCCGCAAGCATCGGTCGCGGTGTACGTCCTGATTTGCGAACGCTGGCAGCCGTTGACGAGCACATTTCCCAACGAATTTGTCATCGTCACCGCGCCGCAAGCATCGGTGGCCAAAGCATTTCCCGGCAGGGGAATCCCGTTTGGATTGCAGCCCAAATCCGCGCCCGGCGGGCAAAAAGTGAAAACCGGCGGGGCCAAATCAACCGTCCAAGTAAAAATTTGATTGCAAAAACTTTGATTTCCGCAAGCATCGGTGGCCGTGTAAATTCGGGTTTGGGTGCGCTGGCAACCGTTGATGACGACGATTCCAAGATTTGAAACAATAATAGGTGTGCCGCAAACATCGGTGGCGGTGGCATTCCCCGGCGCAGGAATTCCTGCTGGATTGCAGCCCAAATCCGCGCCCGGCGGGCAAAAAGTGAAAATCGGCGCTGCCAAATCAACCGTCCAAGTAAAAATTTGCAGGCAAACGCTGCTGTTTCCGCAAGCGTTGACCGCCGTGTAAGTTCTGGTTTGCGAACGTTGGCAACCATTGTTTGTGATGATTCCCAGTGAAGAGGTAATTATTGGTGTGCCGCAAATGTCAGTCGCGGTAGCATTTCCCGGCGGCGGAACTCCGGCTGGATTGCAGCCCAAATCCGCGCCCGGCGGACAAAAAGTGAACGTCGGCGAAGTCGCCCCGACCGTCCAAGTGAAAATTTGATTGCAAAAACTTTGATTTCCACAAACATCGGTGGCCGTGTAAATCCTGGTTTGCGAACGCGAACAAATATTTACAACGATGACCGCGCCGAGCGCAGAAGTAATGGTCACATTTCCGCAGGCATCGGTCGCCGTGGCATTTCCGGGGGCTGGAACTCCGGTCGGGTTGCAACCCAAATCCGCGCCCGGCGGGCAAAAAGTGAAAATTGGCGCGGCCAAATCTTCTGTCCAAGTAAAAATTTGAAGGCAAACTGCTGGCGTTCCGCACGAACTGATGGCGGTGTAAGTCCGAATTTGTGTGCGCTGGCAGCCATTGTTAATGATAATTCCCAAAGAATTCGTGATGGTCACCGCGCCGCAAGCATCGGTCGCGGTTGCGTTTCCGGGCGGCGGGATGCCGGCTGGGTTGCAGCCCAAATCCATGCCCGGCGGGCAAAAAGTAAATATTGGAGCACTCGCAACCTCCGACCACGTGAAAATTTGCAGGCAAATTTCAATATTTCCACAAATATCAACAGCCGTATAAGTTCTGGTTTGCGAGCGGTTGCAAGGCGTTCCGGATATCAAACCGAGCGACGAAGTGATGGTCACCGTGCCGCAAGCATCGGTAGCGATAGCAGCCCCGGGGGGTGGAACTCCGTTTGGATTGCAGCCCAAATTCATGCCCGGCGGGCAAAAAGTGAAAACCGGCGCGTCCAAATCCTCTGTCCAAGTAAAAATTTGCAGGCAAAAAGCGGACATTCCGCAAGCACTGAGCGCGACGTAGGTTCTGGTTTGCGAACGCTGGCAGCCATTATTTGTAATAATTCCCAATGAAGAAGTGATGACAGCCGCGCCGCAAGCATCTGTCGCGGTCGCGTTTCCGGGCGGCGGTACTCCGTTCGGATTGCATCCCAAATCTTGACCCGGCGGGCAAAAAGTGAAAACCGGCGAGGTCGCAACTTCCGACCACGTGAAAATTTGTAGGCAAACGCTGGCATTTCCACAAATATCAACTGCCGTGTAAGTTCTCGTTTGCGAACGGTTGCAAGGATTTCCGGTTATCAAACCGAGCGAGGAAGTGATGGTCACCGTGCCGCAATTATCGGTCGCGGTCGCATTTCCGGGCGGCGGAACTCCGGCTGGGTTGCATCCCAAATTCATGCCCGGTGGGCAAAAAGTGAAAACCGGCGCGTCCAAATCTTCTGTCCAAGTAAAAATTTGGAGGCAAAAAGCAGACATTCCGCAGGCACTGACAGCAACATAAGTTCTGGTTTGGCTGCGTTCGCAGCCGTTATTTGTAATAATTCCCAACGAAGAAGTGATCGTTGCTGCACCGCAGGCATCGGTCGCGGTCGCATTTCCCGGAGGGGGAACGCCGTTTGGATTGCATCCCAAATCATCGCCCGGCGGGCAAAAAGTGAAAACCGGGGAGGTCGCAACTTCCGACCAAGTGAAAATTTGCAAGCAAACCTCCGCATTTCCACAAATATCAACAGCCGTGTAAGTTCTCGTTTGCGAACGGTTGCAAGGATTTCCAGTAATCAAACCGAGGGAATTCGTGATGGTCACCGCACCGCAAGCATCGGTGGCGGTCGCATTTCCCGGCGGCGGAACGCCTTGCGGATTGCAGCCCAAATTCGCGCCCGGCGGGCAAAAAGTGAAAACCGGCGCGTCCAAATCTTCTGTCCAAGTAAAAATTTGCAGGCAAAAAGCAGACATTCCGCAAGCACTCAAAGCCGTGTAAGTTCTGGTTTGCGAACGCTCGCAGCCGTTATTTGTAATAATTCCCAACGAAGAAGTAATCGTTGCCGCGCCGCAAGCATCGGTCGCCATTGCATTTCCGGGCGGCGGAACTCCGGCTGGGTTGCAGCCCAAATCATCGCCGGGCGGGCAAAAAGTAAAAACTGGGGAGGTCGTAACTTCTGACCAAGTAAAAATTTGTTCGCAAGTGCTTTCATTTCCACATTCATCGGCGGCGGTGTAAGTTCTCGTTTGCGAACGGTTGCAGGGGTTTCCGGTAATCGGGCCGAGGGAAGAAGTGACGGTGACCGCACCGCCGCAGTTATCGGTCGCGGTGGCAGGCCCGGGCGGTGGAACGGATTGCGGGTTGCAGCCCAAATTTTCGCCCGGCGGGCAAAAAGTAAAGGTCGGTGGGGTTTGGTCGTTCACCGTGATGGTCTGTTCGCAGGTCACTTCGTTTCCGCAGATATCCGTTGCCATGTAAGTTCGGACGAGGATGAACTGGTTCAAACAAATTTGATTCAAAATGACCTCGCCCACAAAAACGACCGTGATTGGCCCAAGACCAGTTGTGACGACCAAAGTAATGTCAACGGGCGGCACGAGATTGGCACACGAAACCGAAACATCGGCGGCACAGGTAATGGTCGGGAGTATCGGATTGTCGCAGCAAGGGCTCAAAGAAATAAAGTTTGCGCTGGTCGAAATCGCTCCGGCGGTGGTCAATGCCCGGCCATCAATGGTCGCCCCGAGAGCCAAGTTGATGGCACCGCCACCAACGAGCGTGCCCACGAAATTAGAATTGTCCTCCAAATCAAACGCCCCGGTAACTTGCCAATAAACATTGCAGGACGAGGCACCATTTATCAAAAGGACGTTGGCGGCAACGCCGGTGGCAAAAGCACCGTCAATTTGAAAGATAAAAATGGCGTCCGGGTCGCCCAGGGCATCCAAAGTCAGGTTTCCATTTAAAGTGGTGGCTGCCCCCGTGCAGTAAATGTTTGGGGTGAGGATTTGGCCATTTCCCATGCCCACGCCTAAAACTGCACCGCAGTTCAGGCCAGCCAAAAAGCCAGCAGCAATCCCTAAATCGGTGGCAGCCTGTGCCGAAACTGCATCCACGACATGGATGGTGCCGTTCACGGTTCCCGGGGGAAACCCGGTGAGCGGGCCGGTATTGGTGCCCACATCGCCATTAATAATGGTAGGCCCAAGATTGTTAAGTGCGCCGGCGGAGGTAAACAACGCAAAACTGGAAGCCGCGCCCAGGTCTGGGGCTTGTCCGAAATTTGTGTTTGGAAAAAATAACAGCATCAGGCCTGTTACAATAAGCAGTAGATTGCCTTTCATTTTTATTAAATTTTGGTAATGAATTATATGAACTCACTGCAAAGTTGCCCGCACCCAAACCTGGGGCTGTTATACAATTGCGAGGAATGGTTATGAAATTCACACCTTTTCGGGGTGCAAATGGCGGGCAGGTTGCAATTGAAAAAAACGTCCTGCCCGGCATGGCTGCCGGGCAGGACGTTTTGATGAAATTATTTGTGAAATTGGGAAATTTGCCGATCTGGAAAGACCTGTTTTCATTGAAAACATTTCCATTTTGGATATTTTTCGAAAAAAAATCATCCCGGTTCGGGCACACATTTCCGGCTTTTTCCAACAAAACGAGGTTACAGATGCAGCGTGAAAATTTGAAAACAACTGCTCGAATTCCCGGAGGCATCGGTGGCGATGTACATCCGGATTTGCGAATGCGAGCAGCCGTTGTTCGTCAAATTTCCCAAAACAGTGGTGATTGTCGGCGCACCGCAGGCATCTGTGGCGGTGAAAGTTCGCGTTTGTGAACGCCCGCAGCCGTTTATCGCAATCGCGCCGAGCGCGGAAGTCACTGTCGGCGTGCCGCAATCATCGGTCGCGGTGGCGTTTCCGGGCGGCGGAATGGCCGCCGGGTTGCATCCCAAATTCGCGCTTTTTGATAAGGGCCAGGGCATAAAAAAAACCGTCCGGCGATGACGCCGGACGGTTTTTTTGCTCAAAATTTCGAGCATTTTGAATGAATGCCAGATAAATTTTGCGATTTTTTTAAAAGAACAAAATCCCGGTCACCACCAGATCAAGGTTGATTTCTGCTTTTGCAGAGACATTCAGCGAAAGTAAATTGAGGGAAGCAGCATTCAAAATATTCAATTGAAGTTCACCTTTGACTTGGAGTTTGCCCGCGCTATCTGCTTGATAAGAAATAAAATGCAGTTCGTAACTCCCACTTTCAAGAAATGCAAGTGTGAAATCTCCATTGTTGGCCACCACTGAACTGGTCACGGCATTTTTGAACTGGATATCCGAGGCACCTTGCGGGAATTTTTCATTCACGTTGTATTCCCCTTTTTTGTAAGCATAAACAATCACTTTGTCGCTTCCAGAAACGCCGTCCGTGCAGTTGCCGGAGATATTTCCGGTGTTGGTTTTGTCCATCAAACGTACCGCGGCGTTGAGTTCGGGATTGGTAACAAATTCAAATTCAGTGTCCGAACCAGATTGATAAACAATGGCATTGCGAAGGGTCATATCAATCAGTGCTTCGGCGGTTTCATTTGTTTTTGTATCGAAATTGCCACTTGCTTTTACCTGAAAATCGCTGCCGCCGTCGAGTTTCTTTTTCTCGTCCTGTGCATTTTTTACGTAACAGCCAGGACTGTTGCCGTTTGCATCGGTTTCGGTATCGAAAACCAGCACGATTTCATCGTAGGTTCCGGCTTTGAGTTCGCCTTCGCCCAGCAGTTTTGTTTCCCCATTTTGGTAGGCAAAAAGGTCGAAAGTGGTTTTTCCATCAAAACCAACCCACGATTTGCCATCCACCAGGATGTCAGCAACGGTGACGAAGACCCCTTTCACGTTCGGGTCGTCGATCGGTGCATCGGTTATTTCTATCCGTGCCCGAGCCGGTTCATTGTTGTTTGTATTGTTATTTTCGGGGTCTTTCAGGCACGATGACGTGGTCAATATGCCTGAAAAAAGAAGCAAAAATGCTTGAATGCTTATGATCGAATGGCGTAACATAATTTCAATTTTTAAGTAGTGAATGGGTCTCGTGGGGCAGTTGTTGTTTCAAAATGAGAGGGGCATATTATTGCCGATTAAAGTAAAAATGCAGGCCCACGACAAAATCCCATGCAGTGGTATTGGTTCGGGTGGATTGGTCGGCATCATTGACTCGAATGGTATTTCGGCTGATGCCATAATTATATTTCACTTGGGCTTCGAGCGAAACGCGGTCGTTTGAAAAAATAGCGTAACCAGGGCCGGCGCCAAAAGTCATGAGTTGCGTGTTCACGGTTTGTGCTGCGGTTCCATCTGAAATTTCTGTTTCGGATTTTCCATATCCATAAACGGCACCGAGAAACAAGGCCTGATCGCCTGCAAACGGGAAAAAAAGACGGGTGTAAGGCCCGAAAAGCAATTTGGTATCGGAAGTGCGCTGCGCACCGGTCACGCTCTCGGTGTTGCCCCGGTTGGAACTCAACAAATAATCCATGCCGAGCCCAAACACCCAATTGTCGGTGATAAAATAGCCGATGGAAGGCGTGATATGAAGTTGATAAGCGGTGTTGCCGCCTTTTTGGACGGTGCCGCCGTTGTCAATTTCAATACTGGTTACGGAATTGACATAACCCACGCCGGAGCCGATTGCAAAATTGCCGCGCCCGAGCGCATCTCTTTCGGATTCGACGCCGTCTGATTGAGATTTTAGGGTAAAATGCCCAAGCATTAAAAATGCAAAAAGCATGGTAAATGAACGAAGTGCGGATGTCATGTTTAATTTGTGTTTATTGGTAAAAAGGAAGGTGTTTTGACAATATTTTGAAATGAATTCTTGATGAATCATTGTTTAATTCATCGCCACATTTGGCGAAACGGGATTTGGCCGAGCGGCGTGAACATATCGAACCGCCACATTTTCCAAAAAATCAGGTTCGTCGATGTGCAGGTTTTCACCCATGATGAAAGTATAATTTCCGGTTTTTGTAAAAACGGCTTGCTTCGTTTCCACACCATATATATATGGGTCGGCACGGAGCGAACGGGTGTTGATTTTCAAATTTTTCAACGCGGCAAAATGCTTGCTTTCGACCAGCGGGGTCAGTTCACCCATCGCGTTTTCGCCCGGAAAAACAAGATAGAAAAAATGCCCTTCCGGATCGACGATGCCGAGATATGGTGGATTTGCTCCTGCAAAATGCAGATCGATGGTTTCGCCTTCGTAAAAATCGGTGGTGTTTTCGACCCAGATTTTTGCGGTTTTTGGTTCGGCGGGAATATTGATTACGACGGACGAAACCTCGTTTTGGGCAGTTTCTTGCTGAAAACAGGGCTGATATTTATCAAAAGCGAAGACGAAAAAAACCGCCAACGTTGAAATACTGATGCTGAGGAAAGGCTTCATATTCATATATTTTAGGAATAATTACACTGCAAAGTTGGGTGGCTCGAAAATGGCATCCATTACATAATTCTTTAAAAAGGTTATATGATTCACACTTCTTCGTGCCTAAAATTTGTAGCAGATGTATTGCTGCTTGCCTTTTTGGCGGTATTTTTTTGCTGAAAAAGCGCGAAGTTTTCCGGTTTTGCGGGGCGATTTGGTGGTTTTTTTGACCGAAACAATTTTCGTCCGAGCCGAAACCGAAACGATTTTGGCTTCTTTTAAAACTTCCGGGGCGACGGGCGACGGTTTTGTGGCAGCAACTTTTTTCGGGGCAACTGCAATCTTCGAAACCATATTTCCGACCGGGCGAGCGGGCAGGTTTTTTGCCAATATTTTCGGTTTGGGTGAAACGGTCGGCTCGATGGTTTTTGTCGGCGCGGTGCGGATTCGGATTACGTCGCTCATCCCAAAATCGTCGTTCAATTGATCCAAAACAGCGAGGTCGTCGGCATTTCCGGTTTTAAAAACGACGGTCGTGTTCGCGTAATCGAGGTCGGTTTGGGTGTATTCGATGTTGTTTTGGGCGGTGGTTTGGGCTGCGGCGAGGCAAAAAATGGTATTTAAAAAAAAGGAATTTTTCATAATTGGTGGTGGGTTGGTGGATTGGTTATTGGTGGATTGGTTATTGGGGAATTGGGGGATTAGTTATTGGGGAATTAGGGAATTGGTTATTTGTGCCACACCCAATTTCCCAATTCCCCAATAACTAATTTCCCAATAACTAATTCCCCAATTCCCCAATAACCAATCAACTATTTCCGTGCAGAAATTGCTTTTTGCCGTTTTTCCTGCTCGATAATTTTCCGGTAGAGTTCCTTGTCTTCGATGATTTCTTTGAGGCTGCGCGGCCACAACGGGTCTTCGGTGGTGATTCCCGTGATTTTAATTTCGGTGCGGCGGTTGAGTTGATGTTCGGGTTCGGAACACGTCTGACGGTTGGAGCATTGGTTGACGATTTGTGTTTCACCGTAGCCTTTTGCCGTGATTTTTTCGGAGTCGATGCCCTGCACGCTGACCAAATATTCCACCGCAGATTTGGCGCGCCGGTCGGAAAGGCTCAAATTATACTCGTCCTCGCCGCGAGCATCGGAGTGCGAACCGAGTTCGACTTTGATGGCCGGATTGTCTTTCAAAAAAACAGCGAGTTTGTCCAAAGTCCGGGCGGCCTCGGGGCGGATGACCGATTTGTCGAAATCGTAATAGACATTTTCCAACTGAAAACGCTTGCCGATTTGCACAGAATCGAGGTCAATATTGCCCAGCAAATACCCAAGTTCGTTGTTGTGGGTCATCAATTGAACCACGTCGGGTTCTTTGATGCCCATGCCGTCGACGCAAAGAATGCAGCCTTCGACATTGACATAAACTTCAATCCGGTGGTTGAGATAACCCGGTTTTCGGACGAGAATCGTGTAATAATTGCCTTCGGCAAATGAAAAATTGAAGGTTGATTTTGGGTGCCGCTCGACGGTCAATTCTTGTTGGTGGGTCGTGTTGTTGTAAATTTCGATTTTGCAATCGCGCAACGTATTGATCGGGTTGTGCTGGATTGCTTTGTCAAAAATCGTGATATCAAAAACGTAGCCCGGTTTTCGGGACATCGGAAAATCAGATTTCAACCCGTTTTCGGTTTGAACCAGCACGGTATCATTTTCAAAATAAGTGGATTTGTCGGCTTGGATGGCGTACCGCGCCACTTTTGGCACCCGGATTTTGAAAAAACCATCGGCATCGGTTTCGGCAGAGCCGAGTTCTTTTTTGAGCATGTCGTCAAAAACCGTCACGGTACTTTGGTTGATGGGCGTGCCTGAAATTTGGTCAAATACTTTTCCTTCGGCGACCACCATTTGCGCAGCGGCCAAAAAAGGGAGGAAAAAGAAAATCGGGATGAAAATTTTCGAGTGAGTCATTTTACTGAATTTTTAGATTAAAAATGTTCCGGGAGGAAGTGAAGCGATGTTCACGATGCAAAGTTGGGGGCGTCCGAAAACCCAACTGTTGTACAACTTTGGAAAGGAATTGTAGAATTCACGCCTTTTTATGAATGAAATGCCTGAATCAGAATTTGCAGGATTTTTGAATTTTCAGAAAGCAGCATTCCGTAAATTATAAAATCCTGCAAATTCTGATTCAAACCCTTTTTACCTCTTTTTCCTTTGCGAAAATGTGTGAATCATGTAAATTTTGCCTGTAATTGTGTAACACTTCACTTTGAAAAGGCCATGACCTTTGTTCAGTAAAAAATTTTTTAACAAAGTAAAAATCAATAAAATGAAAAAGATTTTCGCGTTCATAATGACCGGATTTATGATGTTGACATTCGTGTCAACACAATTGCAAGCAGCATCGGCTTCCGTCGTGCTTCCGCCTGCGGATCCGACTGCCACGCCTGCGGATCCGACGCCCGCACAATCTGCACAGATTGAAATTTTGACCCTCCGGCTCGAAGAAATAAAAGCACTCGATAAATCGGGAATGACTTCGTCCGAAAAAAGAAAATTGCGGAAAGAAGTCCGCTCGATCAAACAAGAACTCAAAGCATTGAGCGGCGGCGTTTATATTTCTGTCGGGGCTTTGTTGGTTATTTTGATTCTTTTGATTGTTTTGTTGTAGGAAATTATTACAATCAAATTTTTTGGAGAGTTTTGGTTTTTCAATAAAAAAACCGTCCCGCAATGTTGTGGGACGGTTTTTTTATTGGTCGAATTTTGGGGCATTTGAAAAAGTGAAGCGACCTCGATTTTTTTAAGGCTCAATTATGATTTCAAGTTGCTGGTTTCAAAAGGTGCGTAGCACCTAAATATTTGTAGAAAGCGAATGAAAATATTTCCAAAAGGTGCGTAGCACCGAGATATTCGAAACCAAATATTGCGGTGCTACGCACCTCTGATGGCTGATAATCAATACTTTCTACAAATATTTATGTGCTACGCACCTTTTGAAACCCGGCACTTGAAATCATTTTTAAACTTCTCTTCTAAATTTTAGTAATTGCCGTGGCTATCATGGAATCAGGCGAGCGGTTTGAAGGTCATTTTGCAAATCATCCAGGTCGTAATTCAAGTACAAACCGCGCACAACCAGTGCTTTTTGAAACGAAACAATGTTCAAACCAGCAATTTTTCGTGCCTGACCGAGCGACAAACGTTTTTGTTGGTAAAGCCAAATGGCAAATTCCAACCGCAAATCCGCGACGGACATGGGCGTTTCTTGAACAAAACGTATCCGGAATTTCAATTACCATCTTATTTTTTTTACAAAAGTAAAGTTTTGTGGGCGTTCTGGCCAACAACTGTTTTCTATTTTCGGTCAAAAAATGTTGGGTTAAGCCGGAATATAAATCTCAAACTGCGCCCCCCGGTTCAGTTCGCTCGTCGCGGTGATGGTTCCGTTGTGGTTTTCGACGATTTTTTTGACGATGGCCAGCCCGATTCCCGTGCCTGCATAAACTTCCTTGCCGTGCAATTTTTGGAAAACCTCAAAAATCCGCTCGCTGAAATGTGGCTCAAAACCGATGCCGTTGTCTTTTATCGTGATGTGGCAGTAGTTTTTTTCGGGCGAAAGTTTTTCATTGTTCAATTTGCTGCCTTTCACGACCCTGCTTTTTACGACGATGTGGGATGGGATTCCGGGGTTTGAAAATTTGAGGGCGTTGCTGATCAAATTGTACATCAGTTGGCGAAACTGAAAAGCGATGATGTTCGCTGGGCAAAGTTCGGTGGCCTCGATGGTCGCGCGTTTTTCTTGGATGGTGTCTTTCAGTTCGGTTTTCACCTCTTCGACGATGGTGGTGAGGTCGGTTTTTTCAAATTTGAGTTCGGTCGTGCTGATCCGCGAAAACGCCAACAAATCATCGATCAATTGTTGCATCCGCCCTGCCGCCAATTGCATCCGCTGGAAATTGTTCCTGCCGTTTTCCGACAGGTTTTCGTGCTCGTTTTCGAGGATGATGGTGACGAAAGTCTGGATTTTTCGCAGCGGCTCTTGCAAATCGTGGCTCGAAATGTAGGTGAACGCCAGCAGTTCTTTGTTTGCGATAATCAATTCGGCGGCTCTTTTTTCTTTTTCTTCATTTTGAAAAGCCAGTTCTTTATTTGCAATGCCAAGTTCGGCGGCTCGTTTTTCTTTTTCCTTGTTTTGAAAAGCCAGTTCTTTGTTTGCGATGCCAAGTTCGGCGGCTCTTTTTTCTTTTTCTTTGTTTTGGAAGGCTAATTCTTTGTTTGCGATGCCGAGTTCGGCGGCTCTTTTTTCTTTTTCATCGTTTTGAAAAGCCAGTTCTTTGTTGGCAATTCCGAGTTCGGCGGCACGTTTTTCTTTTTCATCGTTTTGAAAAGCCAGTTCTTTATTTGCAATGCTCAATTCGGCGGCTCTTTTTTCTTTTTCATCGTTTTGAAAAGCCAGTTCTTTGTTGGCGATGCCCAATTCAGCGGCTCTTTTTTCTTTTTCGTCGTTTTGAAAAGCCAGTTCTTTGTTGGCGATGCTCAATTCGGCAGCACGTTTTTCTTTTTCATCGTTTTGAAAAACAAGTTCTTTGTTGGCGATGCCGAGTTCGGCGGCACGTTTTTCTTTTTCATCGTTTTGAAAAACAAGTTCAATATTGGCGATGCTCAACTCGGCGGCACGTTTTTCTTTTTCATCGTCCTGAAAAGCCAGTTCAATATTTGCGATGCCCAACTCGGCGGCGCGTTTCCCTTTTTCTTCATCTTGAAAAACGAGTTCTTTGTTGGCGATGCCCAATTCTGCGGCTCGCTTGCCTTTTTCATCGTCCTGAAAAGCCAGTTCAATATTTGCGATGCCGAGTTCTGCGGCGCGTTTCCCTTTTTCTTCTTTTTGAAAAGCGAGTTCTTTGTTGGCGATGGACAGTTCGTCCGCCCGTTTTCCCTTTTCCTCGATTTGAAAAGCGAGCTCTTTTTGGGCCACGCGGAGTTCGGCGGCCAGTTTTTGGTTGGCCGCTTTTTCAAAAAAAAGTTCTTTTTGGGCGAGGATCAACTCGGATTCTGCTGTCATTTTCTGTTTTTATTTTTTATCACATAGGCACATAGGTTTTTTCACATAGAAAACATAAGTTTTGAACAGCCTAAACTATGTTTTCTATGTAAAAAAACCTATGTGCCTATGTGTTGAAAACCGCGAGCACAAAATTTTCCCGCGTCGGCTGCGCGATATTTTCTTGGGTAATCCGCGTGACCGTTTGTTGGATGATTTTTTTGAGTTGCGAAAATTCGGCGGGTTTTCGCATGAAATATTGCGCCCCGTTTTTGAAAAGCAGGTTCACGACTTCTTGCTCAAAAGAGGTGGAAAAAATGATGACCGGGAGGTGTCGCAGTTCGTTGTGGCTTTTTATTTCCGAAAGACATTCGAAGCCGTTTTTGCGGGGCATGTTCAAATCGAGGAAAAGCACATCGGGCAATTGCTGCGCGTTTTCGGCCAAATATTCCATCAATTTTTCACCGTCCACGACCGTCGCCAGCCGCGTCGGGATGGTCAACGCCTGCAAAGCCATGTCGAAAAAGAGGCGGTCGTCTTTGTCGTCGTCGGCGAGCAGGATGTTCAACTGTTTTTCAGTCATGAGAGGATTGTATTTTTGGTAGATTTTTTTCCGTTTGATTTTCAATTACTTTTAAAAGTGCCCTTTCAATGACCTGTTTGAGTTGTGAAAACTCGCTGGGCTTGCGGATGAAATCCTGCGCACCGATATTGTAGAGCATATTTATCATGCTTTGTTCGTAAAGAATATCGCGCGAGTACGATGTTGAAAACATGACGACGTGCATGTCTTTCAGTTTTTCATCTTCTTTTATTTCGGTCAGACATTCGAAACCCGTTTTTCGGGGCATGCTGAGGTCGAGGAAAAGCACGTCGGGCAGGTTTTCCGTGTTTTTCAACAGGTATTCCATCAGTTGCTCGCCGTCGTGGACGGTCGAAAGATGGGTGTCAAAATCCAGTTCGTCCATTGCTTTCGCAAAGAAAAAACGGTCGTCCGTGTCGTCGTCGGCGAGCAGGATGTTGAGGCGAGTATTTTGTATTTTAGGTTTCAAATTTAACTATGAACTATGAACTATAAACTATGAACTATGAACTATGAACTATGAACTATGAACTATGAACTATGAACTATAAACTATGAACTATGAACTATGAACGGTTAACTTTTGGGTAAACAGTTTATAGTTTATAGTTCATAGTTCATAGTTCATAGTTCATAGTTTACTGAGTTCTTTGATTTTTTCTTCCAATTCCAATTCGTCGCCGGGCGCGTAACCAGTGTGTTCAAAAACGATGTTGCCATTTTTGTCAATCAACATCGTGAACGGAACGGAGCCAACATTCGCTGCGGTTGAAAATTCCTTCGCTGCGTCAATTAAAATGCGGTATTCCCAACCTTTTTCTTCGACCATGGCAGCAACTTTGGCCTGCGTTCGGGCATCGTCCACGCTCATCGCGATCAATTCAATACCATATTTTTCTTTCCATTCATCATAATAATCTGCAATGGCGTCCAATTCTTTTTTGCAGGGCGAACACCAAGTTGCCCAAAAACTGATGACCGTGATTTTTCCAGATTTTCCCAATTCTTGAACGTTCAAAGTTTGACCTTCGAGGGTTTTTACATTGGCGGAGGGCAATGTTTTTGCTTGACCAAAAAGAAAAGTTGCGGCAAAAAACGCAAGCAGTAATGTGGTGAATTTTTTCATAAATAATTGATTGTGAGAGAGATTGACGATTTTTGAATCTGCGTCGAGACGCAAAATCGGACAAAAGTAAACGGGAGAAGCCGCCCGCAGTTTTCATTTATAAAATATTAACTGGAAATGTCGCGGTCGGGCGGCTGTCGGCGATTTGAAAATTTAAAATAGATTTGCTCTCCAAAATTATTTACAGATTGAAAAATCACCGTTCATCCAATCACTAATCTCCAATTTTCAATGCGCCTTTCCATCGTCCAAACCCAACTTTTTTGGGAAAATAAAGCGGCCAACCTCAAAATGTTTGACCAAAAATTAGCCGCGCTCGCCGGGCGAACCGATGTCGTGGTTTTGCCTGAAATGTTCACCACCGGTTTTTCGATGAACGCGGCCGTGCTCGCCGAAACAATGGATGGCGAAACGATGCATTGGCTGGCCAATCAAGCCCAAAAACTGAATGCTGTCGTGACCGGGAGTTTTATTTGTGTAGAAAATCGGCGTTTTTTCAATCGCTTGGTTTGGATGCAGCCCGACAGCAGGTATTTTTTTTATGATAAAAGGCATCGTTTTGGTTTGGCTGGTGAAGACGAAGTTTACACCGCAGGCCAAAAACGGTTCACCGTCGAATGGAAAGGTTTGAAAATATGTCCACTGATTTGTTACGATTTGCGCTTCCCAATTTGGAGTCGAAATGACGCCGAAAATCCATACGATTTAGCGATTTACGTAGCCAATTGGCCGGTCAAACGGGTGCAACATTGGTTGGCACTTTTGCAGGCTCGTGCCATCGAAAACCAATCTTGGGTGGTCGGCGTGAATATTTTTGGCACGGACGGAAACGGTTTTGAATATTCAGGTGAATCGGCCATTTTTGATTATTCTGGCAACCAAATCTGCCGGATTTCAGGGCAAGAAGGCATTTTTACCGCCGAAATTTTGGGCGACGGCTTGGTTAAATATCGTGCCAATTTCCCCTTTTTGGCCGACCGCGATGATTTTCGTTTGCTATAATTTTACAAATTTGCTTTGATAGTTAAAAACGCTTTTCTACTTTTGCCCAACCCAGAACGCAGCCGGGAGTGAAAAATACGGCTTTTCCCTTGTCCAATTGCTTTGCCGTTTTTTTCAAAAACCAACTAATCCTGCCTTCCCCGGCCTCCATTTTTTCCCGATCAGACCCTAATTTTTTCTTTAATTTTTTATTCCTATGGCGCATTTTGACTTCCGATTTTTCGGGAGCAGAACAACTTTCTTTTTATCAAAATAATGAACGATGTCTGACACGATCTTCTCTTTTGGTTTCAAAAAACTGGTACGTTTTGCTGTCTTTTTTGCCCTTTTTTGCGGATTGTCCGCTTTTAAATTTAACTCCAAACCTGTTGCACCTGCCGAAAAAATGGCAGAAATCCAACAACTTCGCGAATATGTGGCCGGTTATGCCCAAAATTTTACGGGTTTAAAATACCGCCGCGCCGGCCAAAGCCCTCGGACGGGGTTCGATTGTTCAGGTTTTACATCTTATATTTTGAAAGAATTTGGGGTAAATGTTTCGGCCAGTTCGGCGACACAATCCCAACAAGGCATCCAAATTTCATTGGACGCGGCGCAAACTGGCGACCTTTTGTTTTTTGGCCGCCGTGGCCACATTCAGCACGTTGCTTTGATTGTTGAAAAAACGGATGAAGGTTTTGTTTGTGTCCACAGCACGAGTTCGCGTGGAATTGTGGTGGAAAATGTTTCGCAATCAGATTATTGGAAATCCAGATTGTTATTTGCGAGAGATGTTATTTTACCCGCTAAATTATCTGAATAAATGTTTGAATCAGAATTTACAGAATTTTAGAATTTTCAAAATAAGATACATTCTGTAAATTCTAAAATCTGATTCCGACAATAAAAAAGTCCGGCTGCTAAAGCAGCTGGACTTTTTTATTGTCGGAATCAGTTCAACCTCAATTTATTCAACAACCAATTTCGTTTGCATCCGCCCAAACTTTCCAATCAATTGAACATTGTAAATCCCCGAATTCAAATTCGCCAGTTCGAGATTTGCAGATTTTTGATTTTCACTGACTGAAATTTCGCGCACCGTTTTTCCTAAAATGTCGGAAACGACCAGCGTCAAAGGCTCAAAACCAATGTTTTGCCAAGAAATTTTCGCCTCGTTTTTCGTCGGATTGGGAGAAACTGCAAGCCGTGCTGCATTTTCCAAAATCGAATTTGTGCCAACCGGGATATTTTCCGCTTTAAAATAATTGGAGAATTCTTTTGTAAAAGGCGCATTTTCAATCAAAACAGAACCTGATTTATCGGTAATTTTAAAATAAGCGGGACTCGCCAAACCATTTCCGCTGTCGTCCAAAATGTAAAATTCGTAACAATCGGGGCCGGGCAGGAAAAAGTTTTGTTTCACCGTAAAATTGGGGTCGTAGCCACCCGTCAAATTGGTGTGAAGACCGCCCGGCGTTGCGTTCGGATTGCCGCCGGAATACAAAACTTGGCCGCTGCCGTCCCGAAATTCCCAATAAGTTTCCTTGCCTTGCGCGTCGGTTCGCATTTCAAATTTCACTTCGGTTTCTTCAACCACAGAACTTGTCGGGACAAGGATTGCATTTTGGGCATTGTCGGTCAAGTTTTCGTCTGTTTTGCCGTTCACGTGGTCAATTGAAATTTCGATATCCGTAAATTCCTCGTTGACCAAAAGATAAGGATCAAGGACAAATTCTGCCAAATCATAAGTTGCGAGATTGCCCGTCCAATTTTTGGTTTGCACCACATTTCCACCAATTTTTAAAGAAAAAGAAGCAGAGGTGAGGTTTTCGCTGCCCAAATTTTGAAATTCAACCGATGGTTGAATGGACGTTGTCCCACAAAAATAATCGCTGCCTGTGCCGGTAGAAATTCTGAAAATACCCGCATTATTTGCTCCGACGGCTTCCGGGCAGTTTTGGTGAAAATTGACAATTTGGGTCGGCGGGACTTGCCCAATTTCAAAAACCCGACGGTTCGGGCAAATCGCAAAAATGGTCGGATAATAGCCGATGTCGTACAAACTGGAAATCGTCGCGTCGTCAATAATCGGGTAATCCGTCGTCGCCACCCAATTTCCTTGCGAACTGCTGTTGCAACCCGAAGTATTGTACAAACATTCGGTGTTCGTAGTCGGGTCGCCTTCGACAAACAAAACGACGATTTCGTTCGAGCCGTCGGGGCCGTAATTTTCGTGGATATTTTCGAGTGCACCCGTGTTGTGGTAATACCAACAAGGCCCGCACCACGTGGCCGAAACATCAATAATTACGGTTTTACCAGCCGCCAGTAAATCGTACAAATGCCATTCTTTTCCGGTCAAATCTTTGGCCGTAAAATCTGGGGCGATGCTGCCATCTGGAATTTGGGCTTGCGCAAAACGCGATAAAAACATCAAAAAACAAAGAGAAAGGAGAATTTTTTTCATAAAAAAGTAAATTTTTGAGTTGGTAAAAAAGTTTGGAGGGCGAAATTTATTGGAACTGTAATTTTTAGCGAGCAAGGTGCGTAGCACCCTAATATTTGTAGAAAGTGAGGAAAAATCCATTCAAAGGTGCGTAGCACCGAAATATTTGATACCCAAACGTTCCGGTGCTACGCACCTTTTGGAAATAATGGACAACGATTTCTACAAATATTGAGGTGCTACGCACCTTGCTCGCTAAAAATTACAGCCCCAATAAATTTCGCCCTCCGACAAACAAAGGTGGATTGATTTATTTGAAAACAGCCGATGCAAATTGCCAGTTGGCTGCAAAACGTAATCTTTACTTAAAATGAAATTTACCGACTTGACCTGACCGAAACCCCAACTTTGCCTCAACAAAACAAGAAAAATTGCCGACCAAAACCGAAATGCACAGGCTTAAAAATTGGGTTTCGGATTTTGGTTTGGCAAAAAAATTTCCAGAAAAAAAAGATCGCAAATAGGTTTGGACTTGAACAACACCGCCGGGGCGCAATGCTGCCGGCTTTTTTATTTTTGGTCATTTAAAAACTTGAAAATCAATTGAATGTACGGCTCACCGCCCGCCTGCCACATCGTCAAATGGGTTCCGCCAGCCACCGTGTGCCACTCCTTTTTTTCGGAGGTGAGGTGTTCAAAATTGATTTTTCCAAAAGAAATTGGGATTCGTTCGTCGCGTTCGCCGTGTGCCATAAAAATGGGTTGGCTAATTTTTTCTGCTGCCAAAAAAGGTTTGATTGAAAAAGGATCGAAACAAGCCAACTCGCCCGATTTTTTCAAAACTCGTTGCACCAACCAATCGGAGCTGAATCCCACATAATTTTTGCAATACTGCCCGGCGACCTTTTCAAAATCGTGAAAAGTGCTTTCGATGATGCCAAATTTCAATCGTTTGTCCTCCGCCAATGCCTGCAAAGCAATCGCGCCGCCGAGCGAGTGGCCAAAAATTCCGATGTTTTGAAAAGTATCGCCGGCGAGCAGGCTGTCCACCAAAATCGAAATGTCGTTTTTTTCCTGAAAACCGAAGGTGCAAAACTCGCCCTCGCTTTGGCCGTGCGCCCGCAAATCGAACAAAACAACATTGAAACCTTCGTCCGTGAACCGTTTTGCCGAGCCGAGAAAACGTTCTTTGTAACTTCCGATGCCATGCAACATGATGATTGTCAATGGTTTGGAAGACTTTGGGTTTTGGATATTGGACGTTGGACTGGCCTCGTCCAAAATTTTTCCTTCGAAAAACCAACCTTCCATTTTCAAACTGTCTTTTGAAATGAAGTTGAGTCGGGTGGGGCGCAGGCCATAATTTTCAGGTTCGCTGCCGTTCGGCAAACGCCAATTGATCGATTTTTTTCCAGGTCGCCACGGTTTGATCGGGGTGTACGGCGCACCAAATTCGATGAACAAACCGGCAGCGATGGCCAGTAAAATGAAAAATATCAAAGTGATTTTCAGAAATTTAGACATGAAATGGTTGGTTAAATTGGGTTTTCTTTGCCGGAAAATTATTTCAAAAATGAAAAAAACGTGGTTCACCGCAGTCCTGATTGGCCTGCTTTTTTCGGCCTGTAATCTTAATTATCAATTAACGTTGGATGCCACAAAATTATCGCCACCGGCACGGACGATTTCAAAAATTCTATTTGTGGAAAAATCTACCCGACTGACGACTGAATTTATCAACAGTTTGCGGAAAGATTTGATGAAAACGACGGTTCGCCAGCCGATTGGCCAACAGTTTTTTTACGTTCGGATTTTGGACAGCGATGAAAATTCGAGCAAACGGTTCGAGGATGCGATTTTAAAAAATCAGCCGGATGCTTTGATGTTTGTTGAATGTGTGGAGGAAAAACCTTGCCGGAAAAGTTTTTTTGGATTAGGCCGGATGGGGCCTCTTCGGAATTCTATTTGTAAAACAAAAGTAAATGCGGTTTTAAAAGATGCGAAAACGGAAGAAAAACTTTGGGAAGGACAGTTTTTTTTGTCAAATGGGTGGGGCGTGGATGTGATTTCGGATAAAATGGCCGAGATGTTTTTGAAAAAATTGAAAGAAGATGGCGTGATCCTTTCAAAATAAAAACAAAATCGGCTTTCAGTTCGGTTTGCCGGCTGCTTCAAAATCTTTCAACATTTTCCGGATAATTTGCTTGACTTGCGAGGAAAACTCCTTTTCCAAAATCCAAAAAAAGTAGCCTTTCTCTTTTTTGAAAACTTCCTCGACCGTGCTGCCAGCGTATTTTCCAAAATTGAAAGTGATTTTTCCGTCGTGTCCGACCTTCAATTTTTGGGTGGCATCCAAAAAATTCAGGTCGTTTGTAAAATCGTGGAGCACTTTCATGTCGTTTTTTATCGGCGCGGGTACCACATTTCCGTCCTCGTCCTGCAAATCCACGTCTTCGTATTTTTTCAATTGACCTTTAAAAACGCCGATCGTCGCCCGCACGTCGGCGAGCGCGTCGTGGGCATCTTCCATTTCCTTTTGGCAATAAAAACGGTAGGCGGCTTTCAAAGTACGCGGCTCCATTTTGTAAAAAATGCGCTGCACGTCAATCAATTTTCGGTTGTCGAGCGAAAATTCCATGCCCACCCGCGAAAATTCTTCCATCAACATCGGCACATCGAAACGGTTGGAATTGTACCCCGCGAGGTCGGCGTCGCCGATAAAATCCCAGATTTTTTGAGCCAATTGTTGGAAGGTTGGTTTGTTCGCCAAATCTTTTGGCAAAATGCCGTGAACCGCCATGCTTTCCTCGGAAATCGGGATTCCGGGATTTATCAGCGCGGAAAATTCTTCCTCCGGGCGACCATTTTTAAATATTTTGACCAAGCCGATTTGTAAAATTCGGTCGCGAACGACGTTCAAACCAGTCGTTTCGACATCAAAAAATACGAGGTCGCGGGTGAGATTGAGTTGCATGAGATTTTAGATTTTGGATTTACGATTTACGATTTGCCCAACCCACGAGTAAAATCGTAAATCGTAAATCCAAAATCGTAAATCATTTTAATTGGTTTGTTTTTCGTTGTCCAAAAGGTTTTCGTCCAGCAAACCTTTGTTTTTTGCCACCTCGCCGACGCCGTGCAATTGGATTGGTTTTTTGGATTTTTTCATTCTCAAATTCAAAAATTCGACAAAAAGCGAGAAGAAAATGGAAAAATAAAGGTAGCCCTTCGGCACTTCGCCTTCGATAAAATGGCCGAGATGGGCGGCTTCGGCAATCAATGAAAAGCCAATCAAAATCAGAAACGCCAAGCCCAGCATCTGGATAGTCGGGTGATCGTTGACAAATTTGCTGACCGGCCCGGAAAAAGCCATCATTATCAGAACCGAGGCCACGACCGCGATAATCATCAACAACAAACTATCGACCATGCCCACAGCCGTCAAAATGGAATCGAACGAAAAAACGACATTGATAATGGCAATTTGCAGGATGACGCTCGAAAAAGCATTGCCACCTTTTGCCACCGTCGGATCGTCGTTGGGATCGGGGCTTTCCAATTTATGGTGGATTTCGGAAGTCGCTTTGTACAACAAAAACAGGCCGCCGAGCAGCAAAATCAGGCCTTGCCCGGTCAATCCGCCGCTGATCCCCAAAAATTCGACGTGAAATAGTTCTGCTTTCAAACTCAAAATCCAAACGAGTGCGAAAAGCAAAACAATCCTCAAAATCATGGCCAACGCGAGGCCGATCGTGCGTGCGCGCGCTTGTTGTTCTGGCGGAAGTTTTGCAGAAATGATGGACAGAAAAATGATGTTGTCCACACCCAAAACGATTTCCAAAAATGTCAAAGTCAAAAGACTCATCCAAACGCCGCCGGATGTAAAATCAGGAATGTCTAATAAATAAAGCATCTGTGGTATTTACGATTTTTGATTTTAGATTTATGATTTTTGCAGAAGTTTCTGCCGTTAAAATTATTGAATTGGAAAACATTTGAACTCCGATTTGCTGATGACCGCACCGCTCGAAGTCAAAAACATTTCACGTTTTCCATATTGAATGGTGAAGCCTTGTTTTTCCCATTCTGCTTTTTCCGGGCAATCTGGCAGGGTTTCGATGGTTTCGGCAGGCACCAATTTCCAGTACCAAAGTTTGCCCTGCGCATCCACAAAATCGAGTTGAGCAACTTGGGCAAGGTGGTCTGGCCGGCGTTTTTCGACATCAAAAACGATCAATTTCCGCAAACTCGGCCCCGTTCCGTCGTCCACAAAAACATATTTTCGGTACAAACCGATAAAATTGTAGGCATTTCCATTCGGAATTAGGTACGGATCGCCGCCTTCCGTTGGTGTGACGGTAATCGTTTCGCCCGCCGCCGAGCCGGAAGTCGCCGTGCGAACCGTGTATTTTGCGTAAATAAATTCAGTGACCTGCTCGTCAATTTTATTGATTTTCGGTTTTTCCATGCCTTTCAAACCGACTATGGAATCGTTGTTTGATTCATTTTGAACAGCAGGTTCTTCGGTTTTCGTTTCGGATTTTGAGTCTGACGGCGTGTTTTTGCAGGCGGAAATTGCCAGAAAAATCAGGAAAAAAAATACAAAAGGGGTAGTTTTCATTTTGAAAAAATAAAGTAAAAATTAAAATTAGAAATTTTTAAAACTGAAAAGTTCATCGTTTATAGTTTATAGTTCATCGTTAACTTACGTTCGCCCCACATAATTATGCGGCGTCAAATTTTTCAATTCGTCTTTGACCGCGTCCGAAACATCCAGCGTCTCCACAAATTCGTGCAAATCTTCGCGGGTAATCCCAGCGCGGCCACGGGTCAAATTTTTCAAAGCCTCGTACGGTTCCGGGTAACTTTCGCGGCGCAAAATCACCTGAATTCCCTCAGCCACCACCATATAATTGTCTTCCAAATCGTCGTACAATTTGCCTTCGTTGAGCATCAATTTTGACAAACCGCGCAGCATAGATTTGAAAGCGATGACCGTGTGGCCAAACGGAACACCGATATTTCTCAAAACCGTCGAATCCGTCAGGTCGCGTTGCAGTCGTGAAACGGGCAGTTTTTCGGCCAAATGTTGAAAAATGGCATTCGCAAAACCAAAATTTCCCTCCGCATTTTCAAAATCGATCGGGTTGACTTTGTGCGGCATCGCCGACGAACCGACCTCGCCCGCGATGGTTTTTTGCCGAAAATATTCCATCGAAATATACTGCCAGATGTCGCGGCAAAAGTCCAACAAAATCGTGTTGATGCGCCCCATCGCCTGAAATTGTGCGGCCATGCAATCGTAATGTTCGATTTGCGTGGTGTGCTGCGAGCGTTCGAGACCCAGAAATTCGGTCAAAAAATTGTCGGCAAAAAGGTGCCATTCGTAGTCCGGGTAGGCCGCAAAATGGGCGTTCAAATTGCCGGTTGCCCCGCCAAATTTCGCGCGGTGCGGAATATTTTTCAACATATCTAATTGAACGTCAAGCCTTTCGACGAAAACGAGAAACTCTTTTCCCAACAAAGTCGGCGAGGCAGGTTGGCCGTGCGTCCGGGCGAGCATCGGGACTTGCGCCCAATCCAAACTGAGTTGAAACAGTTTCTCGCGGACACTTTCGAGCAGTGGAAAATAAACCTCGGACAGCGCATTTTTCAAAATCAGCGGCGTGGCCGTGTTGTTGATGTCCTGCGAAGTCAGGCCAAAATGGATGAATTCCCGGAATTTCCGCACCCGCAAATCATCAAATTTTAGTTTCAAAAAATACTCCACCGCTTTCACGTCGTGGTTTGTCGTGCGTTCGATATCCTTGATTTGCTTGGCATCGTCCATCGAAAAATTGTCGAAAATGCCGTTCAAATCATCGATTTTCTCTTCATCAAAACCAGCCAACTGCGGCACGCCGTACTGCCACAAAGCGATGAAATATTGGATTTCAACAAAAACCCGGTGCCGAATCAAGGCATATTCGCTGAAATACGCACTCAGTTCACTGGTTTTATCGGCGTACCGACCGTCAATCGGAGAAATAGCGATTAGGCTCATTTTTGTGTTATTGGAGGTCGGAATTTATTACGACCAATTTTATGGTCGGAATAAATTCCGACCTCCATTTAGAACGGGGCAAAATTAGAAACTCCATTTTTGCTGCCCCCATTTCGCGGTGTACTTTTGACCAAAATTTTTTAAAAATGAATAAAAATTTGTGGCGTGGCTTGTTGTTTTCGCTGATTTTGGTGGGCGTGCAATTGGTTTACAAAAAATACCAGTACTCCAATTTGGAAAAAGACACCGAAGTCATCCACGACGAAGCCATGAAAAACATGGCGGAAATGAATCGTTTTGGCCGAAAAATAAAACAAGAATTGGTTTTGGCCGATTCGATTGGCATCCGACCCGGGCGGCGCGACAGTCTCGAAAATCTTTTGCAACGCATTTCGACCGCCGAAAACGACATGATGTCGTGGATGACAAATTACAAATCCGAGTCGCCGCTGCTGCCGATGAAAGACGAATTGGAGTACATCCGCGACCAAAAATCTAAAATTGAAAAAAACGCTTTTGACATCCGCGAGGCGGTCGAGGCGGGTAAAAATTTAGTGAAATGAAAAATTGGTTATATTTTATCTTATTGATTTTCAGCGGTTTAATTGCTTGTCAGCCAAAAGAAACCCGCGTCCTGCCGATCCTCGGCAACCGCGACATCGGCCCGGCGGGTGACACGATTTACCCAAAAATCCCCGATTTCAATTTCGTAAATCAGGACGGCCAGCCGGTTTCCAATTCAACTTTTGATGGAAAAATCTACGCCGCCGATTTCTTTTTTATCCACTGCCCGACGATTTGCCCAAAAGTGAAAAAGAACGGCCTGCGGATTTATGAAAAATTCAAAAACGACGAGCGTTTTGCGCTGCTTTCGCATTCGATTGATGTGAAAAACGACACCGTCGCAGCACTGAAACGCCACGCCGAAAAATTGGGAATCGAAACTTCAAAATGGCATCTCGTCACCGGTGACCACGACAAAATTTACGGCATCGCCGACGATTATTTTTCCGTCGCCACCGAAGACCCCGAATCGCCGGGCGGTTTTGACCATTCCGGCCGCATTATTTTGGTGGACAAAAACCGCCACGTCCGAGCATTTTGCGATGGAACGAATGCCGAATCGGTTGATAAATTTATGGAAGACATCGAAATTTTGCTCGCCGAACAATTCCCCACAAAAAAATGAAACTCCCAGAACTGATTCTCGGCACTGCAAATTGGGCTTGGACGACCGACCAAAAATCGGCGTTTTCGCTGCTTGAAAAATTTCTGGCCGCCGGACACCGCGAAATTGACACCGCGACAAATTACCCGATCAATCGAAACCCCTCGGATTTTCGGGCGGCGGAAAAGATTTTGGCGGAATTTGTCAATGCCCACGGCTTGCGAGATTTGAAAATCACGGTAAAAATTGGCAGCCAAAACAACCTGCGGACGCCGGACATGAATCTTTCAAAATCCTTTGTTTTGATGATGGGTAATGAATATCGGCGCATTTTTCGTGAAAATCTGCATGGTTTGATGATTCACTGGGACAGCCGTTCTGAAAAATCCGAAATTTCGGAAACGCTCGAAGCCTTTCAAATTTTGAAAAAAGAAGGGCTGCAACCTGGTTTGTCGGGTATTTCACACCCAGAAATTTATGCGGATTTGGCGGGGGAGTTCGTCGAATTAAAATTCGACGTCCAATTTAAGCACAACATTTTGCAGTCCCATTTTGAAAAATATAAGCCGCTCAAAAATTTTGTCGAGCGATTTTCATGCTACGGAATCAACGCGGGCGGCGTGAAATTGGACAAAAATTACCGGGAAAATAGTGCACTCGTGGTTCGCGGCGGTGATCCCAGGGCGATTGAAAAGCAATTGGAAAAAATAGAGATTTTGCTCCCCGAATTGAACGCGCAAGTCCGTCCGCCGATAAAAACGATGAACCATATTGGATTGATTTTCAGTGCTTTGCATCCTGAAATCGGTGCAATTTTACTCGGAACTTCCACACCGCAGCAACTCGCCGAGACCTTGGATTTTTATAGAAATTTTGAGGTTTTTGATTATTCCGATGCTTTTGAAAAACTGTCAAATCAACCCCATCAACCCATCAACTAATCAACCAAAAAAGTGCCGCACCAAACTTTTATTTCTGTCATTTCCGTCATCCAGACACGAGCCGAAGCGGCGCGGCTGACCCTTTGGTTGTCCAAACTTTTTGCAGAACTGACGGCTAATTTTTCCGATTTCGAATTTGTTTTGGTCAACAACAACAGCGATTCCGAGGCCATCGAAAAAGCGATAAAACCACTGCCCGAAATCCTTCGGCAAAACATTTTTCAACTCAATTTATCGGCTCGGGTGAGCAAAGACAATGCGATTTTGGCCGGCCTCGACCGCTCGAACGGCGATTACACCGTGATTTTTGAGTTTGATTTTGCCGAAAAACCGCAACTCGTCCCGCAACTTTGGGACGCAACGCAGGCCGGTTTTGACATTGTTTACCTGCGGGCAGCCGAGCGAAAATTGCCGATTCATCATCGTTGGCTGTACTCGATTTTTTACGGGATTTTGCAAAAATATTCGCGGTTGCGGATTGACCCGCGCGCGCACCATTCGAGAATTATCAGCCGCCGGGCCTTGAATTCATTGTTGCGGTTGCGGGAAAACAGCCGGTATTTGAAAGCCATTTATTCGTTGGTGGGCTACAAAACGACCTCGATTGAGGTCGAAGAGCCACTTTTTAGCGACCCGGAAGTGAGTTTTGTGGAGCATTTTCGCACGTCGCTGGTAGCGATTACGTCGTTTACCACATTTTTGCGGTCAGTTTTGCTTTGGATTTTTATGATGTCGGTGGTGTTTGCAGGTGCTGCTATTTTTAATGCGGTGAAAGTGAAATTTTACGGCATCGATATTTTTGGAGAAATAGCGGAATCGCTTTCCGGATGGGCGTTTTTGGTGGTTTTGATGTCTATTTTCTTTGCGATTACTTGTTTAAATTTGTACATCATGTCAATTTATCTGTCCAATATTTATCAGGAAATGAAAAATAGACCGCTTTATATTATTGAATCGGTGAAACGATATTGATTTATCTTTCTAAAAATGGTCATTTTTCAAAATTAAAAAAAATCCCCAGCAAGCAACTGCCGGGGATTTTTTTTTAATAATTTTTCCTAAAAAATGAAACTCGTTTTCAATTTTTCAAAACCAAAGTACCCGCGATCATGTCGTGCAACGCTTGTTTTTTCTCGGTGAACGGCTGCATCAAGTAGCCAATCAAAATGATTATCGCAGAAACAAATTTGGCGAGATACCTGCCGTAGGCGTTGAGAAATGAAATTCGCCCACCTTCCAAATTGGTCACTTTCATGCCGAGCACCTGTTTTCCGATGGTCGCCATTTTTTCAGATGATTCAAAATAGGCATAATAAAGACCTTGAATCACCCACAAAACACTGGAAACCTTCAAACTGCCCATCATCACGCCACTTGCTTCTTCCGGCGACATGGCCATAATTTCTTCTGATCCGGGGACGAACATTTGGGAAATGAAGTAACCGGGGATGCCGACAATCAAACCGTCAATCAAGGCAGCGAGAAATCGCTCCCAAAAACCGCCGTACCGAAAGGACGAAAGCCCGTTTTCGGGAAAATCGAGAATTCTGTTGTGTTCTTCCATAAAGTAAAAATTGATTTTAGTTAATAAATGAAATGTTGGGGCAAAGTAGTTCGGTTTTTTTATCTGGGAACAAACATCCATGCAAAATTTATTTTTTCCGCACCGCCACCTTCGTATCGTCCGCGTCCAACATCTCGACATAAAACTTTTTGAACGCAGCAAAATCCTTCGGCTCAATATATCGCTGCCGAAAAGTCACCTCGCGTTTTATCCGAACGCCGCCCGGCAGCGGTTCAAAAGTCAAAATGTACTCGCCAAATTCGCCGGACAAATGCACATTTTTCGGCATTTCCAAAAAAGTAAAACCATCCGGCAGCGTCAAATCCACCGTTTCGCGGACGGGCGCGAGTTCAAAAAGGTCATCCACATCCAATTGATTGTACCGAGTTCCGGCAAAAAGTGCGCGGTGCGTCGGTGTGGCGAGCGGCAACGGCAGCGGCATAATCCAAAAATTGCTCACCCTGTCGAGTTGGTTAAAACTTTTCAAACGCAGTTTCATGCGCAGCGGCTCGTTGATTTTTTCCAAATTTTCAAAAGTCAATTCCTCAAAATCGAGGTGCGTCAAAACGCCGCCGCCAAAATATTCAGACATCAATTTCCGCCGATCTTCCGGCGCGGCGGGAATCAATTCCTCGCGCCACCGACCCGCCGGACAGCCAAAATTAACCGTCGAAACATCCAAAATTAGATTTTCATCGGCATCCACTGTTGCTTTTCCTGTGATTTCGACACGGCTTTTTTCGGGGTCGAGCGCATGATTTGGCAGGCGAACCAACTGATTTTCACCGTCCCGGATCACCAAACCCCAAGCATCCGAGTCAAATTCGGGCACAATTCCGTTCGGATAATAATCGGTGGTGAGGTCTGCAAACCGCAATTTTCCATCCGAAAGTTGGTACGCCACGATGGCATGATTGAAACAATAAATCGCCGGACGCGGCTCGCGGCGGCTAAAACTGTGCGTTTCGGCCAAAGTAAACCACGCCTGAATCCCATTTTCACGCAGCAGCGAAATCATCAAAGTGGCGACATCCTTGCAATCGCCAACCTTCCCGGCGAGCGTCGCGCCCGGTTTTTTAGGCACATAACTCGTGTTCAAAAATGGCACAAAAGAATAATTTATCTCGCCGGTGATGAACGTGTGCAGCGTCTCGACAATCTCAGTTTCGGACATTCCGGGACGGACGAGTTGCCGTGCTTTTTCCAAAACTTCATAATTTGGCGCAGTCCGGCAGTACGTTTTTTGGTTGTACCACTTCACGATTTTCGTCCAATCGGGCGCATTTCCAACCATCAACCACGAATAAACATCCAAATTTCCCGGCGAAGCCTCCTCGCGTTCCAGTTTTTCAACATTTTTCCAGACCCATTTCAACATTTTCAAATCGCCCGTGTCACGAGTCAAAGTCGGTTCGGCGGCGATTCGATTCGACGAAAAAAACAATTTCAAATCTTTTGGAACCAACATTTCCATCGTCGAAACGGCCACCGGCGCAGGCCACGAAAGCACTTCAAAAGCCAAAAACTCGCCCGGAACTTCATCTTTCATGCCCTGCTCGGCGTAGCCTTCGACCAAAATAATGTCGCCCGCCTGCAAATTTTTGAAAACCGCCGTCCGATAATCCAACGACGGCGACGTGACCGAGCCATCTTTTTTCAAAACTTTTGCCGAAGAAATCCGCCCAATGCCCCGAAAATCGGCCTCCGTCCAAGATTTCGCGCCCGCGTCGTTCAAAATATGGATGACCATTTTCCGCACCGCTTCGATTTTGTCCTCGTCTTTTTTGTAGGTCAATTGCTGCGAAAAAAGCGAAATCACCGATTCCTCGCCCCGATATTTTTCTTCCCACGCCTTGTTTTTGGCCGCTTCTTCGAGTGAAACCGTTTCAAAATAGCCGTTGAATTTTTTACTGTTTTCCAATTTTTCGATTTTCCGGTCGAGACTGCCGCGCCCGTCGGCCAATTTTTCCGCCCGGCGGTACCATTTCAACGCCTCGGTTTCGTCCTTTTTTTCGATAAAAATATCGCCCATCGTTTCCAAAATATCCGTCGAATATGGCAAGTGCGGCAGCAGGTTTTGGTAAATCGCAAGTGCCTCGTCGTACTTTTCTTTTTCAAATAAAAACTTCGCTTTTTGGATTTTCCGGTTCGTGTTCCATGGCATGATTTTTATCAATTCGTCATGGATTTTTAAGACCTCGCTCGGCTTGTTTTTGGTTTTGTAAAACTCAATCAAGGTCGAATAATCGGTAAATGAAAAGCGCGTTTTCAACCTTTTTTGCGCGAGTTTAAATTGTTTTTGACGGTCTTTGTCCGTCGTGGCTTTGTACGATTCCGGTTTGTAACTGTCATCTTCGAGGTATTCTTCGAGCCGTTCTTTCCATTTTTTGTCCTTGTTTTTTTCCAAAAATTGACGGACAAAACCTTTGACCTGCTCCTTTTTACCTTTCGATTTTAACTTATTTAAATAGGTGGAAATCAGTGGGAAATTGGTCGGCGAGAGCGACAACATTTTTTCCAACTGTCCCAAATATTCCGTCTCGTTTTGCTCGACATTTATTTTTTCGAGCCTCAAAAAATTGGCCGCGAGCGTCGGGCAGCGCACCGTGTCGAGTTCGGAAAGCAGGCCTTCGGCGCGGTCATCTTTGTCGTCGGCGGCGTAAAATTTGGCGAGCAGGAATTTTAGAAAAGCAGGTGACGGGTTGATTTTCAATTGGTTGGAAAAATATTCCTCGCCCGTTTCGTATTTTTCGGAAATGGCAAAAGCCTTCGCGAGCAGGTAATTTGATAGATAATTTGAAGTTTTTTGGTCAATTTGGGCGGCCAAAAACATATTTTCAAATAACTCAACTTGCCATTTTGAATCCGCGGGTTGATATTTTCCCTCAAAATTCGAAGTCAAATCTTGCAAAGTTTCGCCCGTCGCCGGGTCGCAAAAACGAATCAAAAACTCCGTTTCATTTTGCCGCCGAAACCGCCCATTTCCCTGCGAACGCCCGTACCGTTGCCGAAAATCCGAGTCCGGCGAATCATCCAAAACATCATTAAATGCCAGTGAAATTTTTGTTTCCGGGTCATCGTCCGGGAATTCCGACAATTTTACCAACAACCGGTGCGTGCCTTTTGGCAAAACAAAAGTCGCAGATTCGAGGTCGGTGATTTTCGCGGTTTGGCGCGGTCGGTCGAGCAAAATTTGGTCGTCGAGCCAGATTTTTACCGGTTCGTGGCGCGTCAAACGCAACTGAACCGTGCGCTCGGTTGCGTTTTCCAAAAACGTTTGGGCAAAAAATGTGGACATCCCGCGCTGCTCCGGCAACCGCCCAAAATCCACGAAACTGCCCGGCGGAAACATCCGGCGTTCGAGCCAACCGAACTCCGTGCCTTCTTCGTTTTTAAAAATTTGTGCTTTTGAAAATGGAGCAGTTTCAGGCAGATTTTTATCCAAAAAACCGCTGCCGCCGACATCCGAAAATGGCCCGGTCAAAAGCCACTGCCAATCTGGAATGACCTTTCGAAAAGCAATCGCCGACTCCTCGAATTTTCGATGGACAAACAAACTATCTGCCTGATTTAGAAGAAGTTGCGTGCGGATTTCGGGTGGCATCGGATGTGCCAAAACCTGCTCCGGTGTGCCGTCAAAAAGGTGTCCGAACAACCAAAAATGTCCCGATTTCCAATTTGAAACCATCAATTGGTTGGCAAATTTTTTATAATTTTCGTAATCGTGGACAGTCTCGGAAAGGAACATCAAGCCAACCAAAGCCGCCTCGTCGGACGGATTTTTTTTCAAATCAGCCTCAAAAACAGGTCGTGCTGCAACAAAATTATTTTGTTCAATCAACTGCCAGCCCGTCAAATTTTGGGTTTGGGCAAGCAGATTTTTGGAAAAAACGAACAGAAAAACGAGAGAAAAAAAGCGAGTGAATTTCATCAAATTTATTTTTCAGGTAAAACGGTGCTGGGTATTTTTTGGTTTTGAAAATGAAAATCAAAGGTAGTTTTTCGGAGGTTTCGCTAGCCTTGGTTTTTTATTTTCCAAAAAGCAAAACGGCCTTTCTACTTTCGTGCCTTCAAAAAAAGTTGAAAATGCTGCGACATCTCATTCCTCTTTCCTCATTCCTCATTCCTTTTTTGCTTGGTTGCAAAACCCCAAAAACCGCCGCGAAAAACGACCAGTTTTCCCAACCCAAAATTTTTAAAAACATAAAAATTGCCGAATCAAAACCCGGCGATAGTTATGGCCCCTGCGAGCCGAGCATCGCCATCAACCCACGAAATGTGAAAAATATCGTGGCCGGAGCGGTTTTGAATCGCGTTTATTTTTCAAATGACGGCGGCAAAAATTGGAAAGCCGACGAACTCCAAAGTTCGCTCGGCGTTTTCGGCGACCCGGTGGTTGTGGCAGATTGGAATAACGGTTTTTACTATGCCCACCTGTCCGACCCGGAAAAAAAAGGTTGGGCAAGTGACAAAATTTTGGACAGAATTGTGATTCAAAAATCATCGGACGGCGGAAAATCGTGGTCGGATGGTTCGTTTTGCGGCAACCGACATCCAAAAGACCAAGACAAACATTGGCTCGTGTCTGACCCAAAAACCGATGAATTGCTTTGCACTTGGACTGAGTTTGACAAATACAATTCCGAAAATAAAGAAAAAGACCATTCCAGAATTTTGTTTTCAAAAAGCACAGATAGCGGAAAATCATGGTCGGACGCGGTGGCCATCAATCAATTTGAGGGCGATTGTTTGGACGATGATTTCACAACCGAAGGTGCGACGCCAGCCTTCGGGCCGAACGGGGAAATTTACTGCGCTTGGGCTTTTGACAACAAAATCTGGTTCGACAAGTCGCTCGACGGCGGTAAAACTTGGTTGGAAAAAGACATTCTTGCCGCGGAACAGCCGGGCGGTTGGGCTTTCGATATTCCGGGGGTCAGTCGGTGCAACGGCATGCCGATTTTGGTTTGCGATTTGTCCAATTCGCCGAACCGTGGAACGCTTTATTTGAATTGGGGCGACCTGAAAAACGGCGTGGACGATGCCGATATTTGGCTTTCAAAAAGCACCGACGGCGGCAAAAATTGGTCAAAACCGCTGCGCGTCAACGATGACAAACCGGGAAAACAGCAGTTTTTGCCTTGGCTTGCGGTTGACCAAACTTCGGGTTTTTTGTACTGCGTTTTTTATGACCGCAGAAATTTTGACGATAAAAAAACCGACGTTTACGTGGCCGTCAGCCGCGACGGCGGGGCGAGTTTTGAAAATTTGAAAATCAGTGATTCGCCTTTTGACCCGACGCAGGGCGTTTTTTTTGGTGATTACAACAACATTTCGGCGCACGCCGGGGTGGTCAGGCCCATTTGGACGCGGTTGGAAAATGGAAAATTGAGTATTTGGACGGCTTTGATGGATTTTAAATGAACGATGAACGATGAACTATGAACTTCGCGTGGTTCATCGTTCATCGTTCATCGTTCATAGTTTATAAAAAAATGATTGAACAAAAATTTCACCCAATCCTCGTCCGGTCGGTGGCGATGGCCTTGCAGTATATTTTCCGAGAAAACCAATACGCCGACAAAGTGATTGAAAAAACACTCCGCGAAAACCCAAAAGCAGGGGCTCGTGACCGTGCTTTTATCGCCGAAACGACTTACGAAATCGTCCGTTTTTACAGATTGTACGAGGCTGTTTTGGGGCAAGCACCCACGACTCCGACCGATTTTTGGCGGCTCGTTGGTGTTTATTTTATTGACAAAGGCCAAGAATTGCCGGCGTGGGCGGAATTTTACTCGCTTCGACCTCGCGAAATTTTGGAAGAATTGTCTCAAATCAGAAAAAAACGGGTGCTCCGCGAAAGCATTCCCGATTGGATGGACGAACTCGGCGAACGAGAATTGGGTGAAAAATGGGAGTCCGTTTTGCATGCCCTGAACCAGCCCGCGCAAGTTATTTTGCGAACCAATCGCCTTAAAACCAATCGTTTGGATTTGCAAAAACAACTTTTAGCGGAAGGTTATCCCACGAAAATTTTGGGCGAAGAACCATCCGAGGCGTTGGTGTTGGAAAAACGGGCGAACGTATTTCGTACCGAGGCTTTCAAAAATGGCTGGTTCGAGGTGCAGGATTTTAGCAGCCAGCAAGTCGCGCGTTTTTTGGACATCCATCCCGGCCAACGCGTCGTGGATGCTTGCGCCGGGGCTGGTGGAAAAACTTTGCACCTCGCCGCGCTGCTCGAAAACAAGGGAAATATCATTGCGATGGATACGCTCGCTTGGAAATTGGACGAGTTGAAAATCCGGGGTCGCCGAGCGGGCACTTCGAATATTCAGACCCGCGAAATCGAAAATTCAAAAACGATAAAACGCCTGCACGGAACTGCCGACCGTCTGCTTTTGGATGTGCCGTGCTCCGGCCTCGGCGTGCTGCGGCGCAATCCCGATTCGAAATGGAAATTGAAACCAGAATTTATCGAAAACATCAAAAAAACGCAGGCCGAAATCCTTCAAAATTACAGCCCCATTTGCAAGGCAGGTGGGAAAATGGTGTACGCCACTTGTTCGATTTTGCCTTCCGAAAACCGCGAGCAGGTGGACAAATTTTTGGCTTCGGAAGCGGGCGCGGCGTTCCAATTTTTGGAAGAAAAAATTATTTTGCCTGAAAAAGATGGGTTTGATGGGTTTTACATGGCTTTGCTGGAAAAAATTTAAACTAAAAAAAGGGCTTTTGTCATTCTGGAAGAACCCGTCTCAACCCAGTTTACGTCGAAAAACTGGGTTGGGACGGGTTCTTCCAGAATGACAAAAAAACGCCGCACTTTTTGAGTGTGGCGTTTTTTTAAGAAACCGACGCCAGATGCACCTTCAAAAAAGAAGTCCCCTGCTAAAACGTCCGAGGCGTTTCGGTTTACGCTACAAAAGTAAGGCTTTTCAAAAATTTACGCAAGCGTAAGTTTTTTTCAGTTTTTAAAAATCAAATTTTTCAACCAAAAATGAACCACCGCACCACCAACCCACACCTCAAATACGAGCTCAAAAACTTCGAAAAAATGCCCCTCAAAATTTGGGGCGACCCGCTCGAAGCCTCGCGCCACGTCGCGCGTTCGATTGCGCTGGCCATCCGCCAAAAACAGCAGGACGGCGAGCAGATCGTCCTCGGTTTGGCGACGGGAAGCACGCCGATAAAAGTTTATGACGAACTCGTCCGGCTGCACCGCGAGGAAAAATTGAGTTTCAAAAACGTGGTGACTTTCAACCTCGACGAGTATTTTCCGATGCCCCGCGAGTCGCAGCAGAGTTATTGGAAATTTATGCACGAGTATCTTTTTGACCACGTAGATATTTTACCCCACAACATCCACATCCCAAACGGCACGGTGCCGATGGAAAAAGTGGCCGAACACTGCGAGCAATATGAAAAATTGATCGACCTGCACGGCGGCATCGACATCCAACTTTTGGGCATCGGGCGCACCGGGCACATTGGTTTCAACGAACCGGGGTCGTGGGAAACTTCGGCCACACGCATGGTTCGGCTCGATTCTTTGACCCGTCGCGACGCCGCGCGGGATTTTGGCGGCGAGCACGTGACGCCCTACCGGGCCATTACGATGGGCATAAAATCCATTTTTAAAGCCAAAACCGTTTATCTTTTGGCTTTCGGGGCGCACAAATCGGAAGTCATGCGACTCGCGGTCGAAGGTGAAATCACCGAACTTTTGCCCGCGTCTTTTTTGCAAAAACACCCCAACGTCAAGGCCGTTTTGGACACCGCCGCTGCCGAATGTTTGTCGCGGATGAAAACGCCGTGGCTGGTCGGAATTTGCAATTGGTCGGATGATTTGATTTGCAAAGCCGTCGTTTGGCTTTCACAAAAAACTGGAAAACCCATTTTGAAATTAACCGACGAAGATTATAACGAGCATGGTTTGTCAGAATTGATTATCGAACAAGCCTCAGCGTATGATATTAATATCCGTATTTTCAATAGATTGCAGCACACGATTTCTGGTTGGCCGGGCGGAAAACCAAACGCCGACGACTCGAACCGACCGGAACGCGCCGTGCCAGCCAAAAAACGGGTCATCCTTTTCAGCCCGCACCCCGACGACGATGTGATTTCGATGGGCGGCACTTTTTTGCGGCTCGTTGAGCAAGGCCACGAGGTTCATGTGGCCTACCAAACTTCGGGAAATATTGCGGTGCACGACCACGACGCCCTGCGGTACGCTGAGTTTTTGCTCGAATTTGCCGAACATCAGAAAATCGGCGACAAAAAGGAAATGGAAAAATACCAGGCCATCATCGATTTTTTGAAAAAGAAAACCCCCGGCGACCCCGACACGCCCGAAGTTTTGAGTTTAAAAGGTTTGATTCGGCGCGGCGAGGCGCGGGGCGGGGCGCGTTTTACAGGTTTAACGGATGCCCAAATCCACTTTTTGGATATGCCGTTTTACGAAACCGGGCGCACCCGAAAAATGCCGCTCGGCGATGCCGACATCAAAATCATCGTGGATTTGATGGAAAAAATAAAGCCGCACCAAGTTTACGCCGCAGGCGATTTGGCCGATCCGCATGGCACGCACCGCGTTTGTTTGGATGCGATTTTTGCGGCTTTCCGCAATTTGAAAGACGGTTCGGGAGCGAAGTCGAACGACGAAAAATGGATGAAAGATTGTTGGCTTTGGCTGTACCGCGGCGCGTGGCACGAGTGGTCGGTGGACGAAATTGAAATGGCCGTGCCAATGTCGCCGGAGCAATTGCGGATAAAACGGCAGGCGATTTTCATGCATCAAAGCCAAAAAGACCGACCGCCATTTCCGGGCGAGGACAACCGCGAATTTTGGCAACGCGCCGAAGACCGCAACCGCGAAACGGCCAAAACTTACCGAAAACTTGGGCTGGCGGAATACGAAGCGATGGAGGCTTTTGTCCGTTGGAAAGGGATTTGAAGAAACAAAAAAAGCCAATCGAAAGAATTTCGGTTGGCTTTTTTGTTTGAAAAAGTGGCGTTTCAATAATTCAAAGTAACGGTTTTGGAATTTCCGTTGTCGCAGGCATCGATGCCGCTCGGCGTATAATTTGCCTCGACAATCAACCTTTTCAGCGTGTTGAACTGGCCCGTTTTGTAAAAATTCAGGGAAACCGTTTTGCTTTGCCCGGGTGCGAGCGTCCCGGTGAAACCTGTGTTTTTTACAGCCGCTTCCACTTTCAAATTCGTGCCGCTGCGGACGATGGAATATTTTACCACCAGTTTTGAAGCGGTCAGCTTTTGGCCGAAATCGGCGACTTTATTTCCATAATTTTTTACCGTAAAATCACCGACGTACCGATATCCATTGAGTGCCGGGACGATGCCGAAATTGGTAATGGATTCGATTTTTACGTCCGGGCAAGCGGCAAAATTGTTTGTTAAAATTTCAGGTAAATTTGAAATTTCAGCATTTTCAAAACCATTTTCCCTGTTTTTTTCAAATGAAAATGCCTGAAAAATCAGAACCGAAGCGATGAAAAACAGCCGGATGGCTGTGGTGAAAAGTGCTTTTTTTATTTGAAAATTTTTCATTTTTTGAGTTTTTAGAAATTTGAAAATCAAGATTTGAGTGCTTTTGAAAGTGGATTGCACGGACTACGGTGCGGGTAAGTTTTTGGGCAAAAATTCTTTTCAAATTTTTTTTTAGAAAAAAAAACTGCCCGCCAGTGCATTGACCGGGCGGGCAGAAATGCTGCTTTTTTGAAAAAACAGCAATTAATTTGATGGACGATCCTATTCTTTGACAAACCGCGCAGCACCGGTCGCGCCATTTTCCGTCGTAATTTTTAAAAAATAAACACCCGCAGCAAGTCCTCGGACATCGATTTTTTTATCCAAAAAGGGTTTTGAAAAAACGACCTGCCCGCTCGAATTGACCATCGAAACTGAAATTTTTTCCCCATTTTTAGGTTCAAAACCGACCGAAATAAAATCGGTTGCTGGGTTTGGCGAAAGGTTTAGGCCAAAGGTGCGGTTGTCAATTGAGTTGGTTGCCGTGACCAATTTGTCAAATTTCAGCACCTGCCCAAAAAACGGGGCACTGACGTACACATTTCCCTGCTGGTCAATGGCCATGCCGGCGGCGGGGCCAAAATTTTCGGCCACGATTTTGGATGAACCGTCGGCTTTGATGCGCGTGATTTTGGCCGTGTTCGGCTGAAAACCGGGCATCGGCGCAAAATCAAAATGCGCCAATTGCAGGGCCAACAAATCGCCGCTCGCCGGGTCGATGGCCAAATCGGTGAGCAGCGTCATCCCGGTTTTGAAAGGCATGACCACCCCGTCGGCAGTCATCGAATAGATCGTTGCCGCCCCGTCAATAAATGGAAAACCGGTGAGCGTGGCCAAATAAAACCCACCGCCCGGTTTGGCGAGGATCCGGGTCGGCACTTGATTGATAAATGGTGGGCCGACGGGCGTGGGGTTCTGAAAATCGGGCAGCGTGGCGACGATGGTTTTTTGGTCGGGCAGCGTCAATTTGATGACCGAGTTCGCCGCGGCATCCACCACAAACAAATTTGTGAGGCCATCCAACGCGGCAGAAAACGGGTTGCTTTCCAAAAAACCTTTCGATTTTACAAACCCAGTAATATCCACTCGCGCCGAAGTGCTCGATGCCGCAATCGTCGGACTCGTGCCCGGCGTGAATCCGTTCAAGTTGTACAACAGCACACTGCCAGAAAGAACATCCTTGCCGCCGCCCGACAGCACCGCAATTTGGTTGAGCGGCAGCGCGACGACATGGGACGGCCCCTGAATTTCCTGCACAATTGTGTCAAAAAACGACGGCAAATCCTTGATAACGGGCAAAAGCGACCCGTCCGGTTTCAGAATGGACACACGGCTATCGTTTTGGCCAGAGCCTGTTTCGACCAACCAGAGATTGTTGGCAGCATCCACCGAGAGGCCGAGCGGAGAGCGCAGGTTGCTGGCAACCACGCTGAATGTTTGGGAAAACACTTGCAAACTGCTCAAAATGAGCAAGGTGGGTAAAATGATTTTTTTCATTTGAGTGATTTTGAAAAGTGAGTAATATTATTGGTTTGGAAATAAATATTGTTGGTTTTTAAAATTGGATTTTGTGGCTTTCAAACTTGGATTGCACCAGGTCCACGGCAGGTAAGTTTTTTCAAAATATTTTTTCAAAAAAAACAGCCCGCCCGGTGCAAAGACCGAGCGGGCTGTTCTAAAAAATTGAAAATCAATGTTTTATCCTCCAATCAAAACAAACCCTGCCCAAAAAAACGGTTGGGGGTATTTGGCTTTTATCGAAAGTTGAGCCCCGCGAAATGCTGCTGAAATTTCCGAACCGCCCAGCCAATTTTTGTAAAAAAACAACATGAACTCGCGCCCCACCTCATCGTCCACATCCCAAAGTGAGATGATGATATTTTTTGCGCCAGCGATTTTCAAGGCGCGTTGCAAACCATAAACGCCCTCGCCGTTTTGCAATTTGCCCTGCGCGGTTTGGCAGGCGGACAAAACGACGAGTTCCGTGTTTTCCAAATCCAAATTTTGGGCCTCGAAAGCGGTCAAAACGCCATCGTCGGTTTTGGAATCCGCGCTTTTTTTGTCCAAAGTATTTTGCGCCCCGGCGAAAAAAAGCATCGAACGGAGCATCGGATTGCGTTCGACGACCGACCGCGACAGCCCCGCCGTGCCGCTTTTTTCATTGGCCAAAAAATATCCGTGCGTGGCGAGGTGTAGGATTTGTAGTTTTTCAGCAGATTTCACGATGGTTTCGGTGGCGGTTTCGCGGGTGAAAACTGATGTTTTCCAGCCGTTTTTTTGAAGCAAAATGGAGATTTCGTCCACTTCTTTTTGACTGCCGGGCAAGTTTTCGAGTTTCAAACCGCGCGTTTCGGAAAGATCGCGCATCAAAAAAGGCATCGGGTCGGCGACCGAAACTGGTGGCAAAACCGCCGTCGAATCTGTTTCCAAAACCGAACGGGTGCGCGTTGCAACACTGTTTTCACTTTCATTTTTCAATGAAAAATCTGGGTTGCCGACCAAAACGGCTGTTTTTTGATTTTGAAAATTTGGATTTTTAGCTGCAAAATCAGCAGGTTTTGAAATGTCCCGCAGCGAAAAAACAGGCCGGATTTCAATTTTTTCGCCCAAAAAACTGCCGTCCGGACGGCGCAGCGCACCCAAATTGATTTTGTGGAATGCCCCGTCGGACGAGACAAAAACGCGGTTCACGTTTTTCAAAAACGGTTCGAGCGGCTGCCAAATCGTTTTGAAAAGTTCTTCGGTCATGCCTTTTCCGTCGGGCGAGGCACATTCGGAAAGGTATTTTTCGGTCAGAATTTGTTCCAAACGTTCGCCGTCGGGCAAAAAAACGACTGCTGGATTTTCCAACATTTCCGGGGTGATGATAAAAATGGCGTAGCGCACCGTGTCCGTTTTTTCAATTTTGAATTCGTTGAAACGGGCAATTTCGAGCGCGGCCTCGCCCGGTTTCAAATTTTTCTGGACGGCGCGCCACGAAAACGGGGTTTTCAAATTTGCCGAAGCAAAATCGGCGCTGCTGTGGGCGATGATTTTTTCCAAAGAATCTGCCCGAAATTCGAGTGCGGGGATGCTGATTTTTTGCGATTCGAAGTCTGCTTTTGGTTGGGTGTAGCACCACGCGAGTCGTTCGCGGGTGTCCTGCCATTCTGAAAAAACGGGGGCGAGTGCGGTGTCGGCTTGGATGTTTTGGCGGATCCGCTGGCTTGCAGTGCACAAAATTGATTTGTGAAACAATTGAAAATTGATTGCCGTTTCTCGCAAATTTTGGTCGTTTTGGGCAAAACTGAGCAGGATGCCGAGTTGGTTGTTGCGGTTGGCAAAATTGTCGGCACGGCTTTTTTCGTTCAAAAAAAAGGTCTGTTCGAAAAAATTTTGGGCATGGATTTTTAAAATGCGGTTCCAAAAAAACAGCGCGGAATCGGGCTGATTGGTCAGCGAGGCAACGATGCTCTTTTTTTCCAAAAACTCCATAAAACCTGGGGTGTTTTCCCCGATTTCGCTTTCCAAACCTGTCATTTTGTTCAAATAATCGGCTGCTTCCTCGAATTTTTGGGTCTGGATGAGTGCCTCGATCAAGGCATCAAGGGCATATAAACTGGCACCGCCCCAAGGCGTTCCGCTAAATTTTTGGAGATTGGCGACCCCTTTTTTCAATAAATCGATTTTTTCCGAGGGGTCTTTGGTGCAGGCTGAGCGCAAAACTTGCAAATCGCCGAGGGAGTGAAAGTCGTTTTCGTCGGGTGGCAAAATGTCGTCAAGCACAGCACAGCCCGCTTCGTTATTTTCTTGCCGAAAATAAATATAGGCCAAGTACATGGCCACGGCGCGCCGGAAACTGTCCGTTTTTTCGCTGATTTTTTCGGTGACCACGAATGCCTCGTGGACATATTTTTCCGCACCAGCGAGGTCGGAAAGATTGTTCAGCATTTCACCAAAAGTGAGCAGCGTGATGACATAAACCATCGAATTTTCATTGGAATTGGCGACGATCTCCCGCAAATTTTGCCGCACCATCGAATCTGCCTTGAAATAATCGCCCCGTTCGCCGAGCAATTGGGCGAGGTTGTTCCTTCTAAAAATCAAAATATCTGCCCCCGGCGGATGTTCTTTTGTAGCCAATCCTACACTTTTTTCAGCAAACTTAATGGCTTGGGCATAGTTGCCGCGCAGCAAAAAAACCTTACTCCTGTTGAAAAAAAGAGCCTCTGGCGGCGAAATTTTTGCATTTTCGGCCAATTGAAAACCTTTCAAAATCAATTTTTCGGCCTCGTCCAATTGCCCATCGGCTATTTCCATCTCGGCAGAATCGTTCAAAAAAATGAGTTTCGCATGTAAAACTGAATCAAATTTTGATTGCAATTCCGCTTCATTTTGTCCGGACAATTGCCCATTTTCAAAGGCAAGGAAAATAATCAGGCAGCCAAAAAGGAAGTGCTTTTTCATAAAAAATGGATTTGATTTTTGATTTTCAAAAGTATGGAAAAATCTGACACCCCTCAAAAAATGGCCGCAACCGCCCGATTAGGTGGCAGTCGCGGCTTTTTTAATCACTAATTCAGAATTCAATTCTCCCTTTTCAATTTTTTGTGAACTTTTCTGATTCTGCGACAATTGCAGGGCGTTCGAGCCGTTGCGAGCCGCCGAATGTCAATTCGTTGTTTTTGATTGAAAAAAATTGGACGACCGTTGCGTCGCCTGCCCGGATGGCGATAAAGTATTGGCCGTTTTGGGCACCGGTGAGGTTTATTGATTTGGCGTAGCCAATCTCGCCGCACACCTTTTCATCAAACAACGACCCACCACCGAGGCTATTTATCCGAACCGCAGTGGGCTGTTTTTGAAGGTTGGCGAGTTGCAAATCAAAAAACAGGCCGCCTGTTGAGGTGAAATGGGTGATGAGTTTGCCTTTTTCGTCCGTGTTTTGGCTGACCAACTGGGCAAGGCTTTTTTGGGGTGCGGCCTCCATTTTTTGGAAAAACGCGAAGTCGTTGCCGTTCATCGAAAATCCCTGCGAAACGCTACTTTTTTTGTTTTTCACAAAAAGAATGAATTCGCCGTCGGCGATGGTTTTGAGGTCAAACAAGGCGGAATACCCGGTTTTGTTGTTGATAAACTGGGAGTGCCAGACCGTGCCATCGGTACTTTGGATGGCGATTTCGGTGCGGAATTTTTGGAGATTGGCCAACCGAATTTGGAGCGTTTTGGGGGTGTTGCCCGGCTCAATTTTGAGGATGAGGTTAGCGGCACGACTGGTTTTTGAAATTCCGAAAACGTTCGTTGTGGCTGCAAAAACGAGGGCAGCAAAAAGAATGAGGTACTTTTTCATTTGTAAAAAAATTTGGGTGGTGAAAAAATTTGGGTAAAAAAAATGGGCGAAGGCATTCGAAAACACTTGGCGACCGTGTTTGAAAGTGGATTGCAGCGACGGCTGGGCAAGTAAGTTTTTTCAAAAAAATATTTTCAAAAAAAACAGCCCGCCCGGTGCAGTGACCGAGCGGGCTGTTCTAAAAAATTGAAAATCAATGACTTGTCTAAAAAAAATTGGGTTGATTTGAAAAAGAATTGCGACAATTATTCTTGCAATTTTTCGACCGCCATTTTTGCTGCCGCCTGTCTCGGATGCCCCGCCGTTCGCACGATTTTTTCAAAAATGGCCCGCGCTTCGTCCATTTTCCCCTCAGCCAAAAGTGAAATTCCGAGTAGCCATTTTGCTTCCTCAGAAAATGCCGCACCCTGTTTTTCCATATTGAAAATCAAAGGTTTGGCTGTGTTCGGTTGGCCGTCGCGGAGGTTTTGGATGGCTTTTTTCCAATCAAAATTTGACTGAAAATCGCCCCCGTTTTTTTCGGTTTCGGTCAGCAATTCTGAAATCAAAAACACAGTTGCCGAGTCCAAATTTTCAAAAACGCCCCGAACAAGCGGCTTTTCAAATTGCTCCTTTTTTGAAAGCGGGCGTTCGGCAATCGGCACGTTTTTTTTGCCCACCGGTTTTTCGGGAACGGGCGCAGGCGATTGATTTTCAAGGTTTTGGGACGGCTGCGGTTCGATTTTTTCCTCAATTTTTGGCACAGGTATTTCATCAAAATCGGGCACGGGAGGCGAGGGGTTCATAATTTTCGCAAAAAACAAAACCGCAAAAGCCCCCAAAATCAGCAGGCCGATTGCGAGGGCAACAGTTTTTTTTAAAAACCACCGTCGCGCCAATTTTTGGCGAAAGGCGGCGGCCTCGGCGACCTTTTTTTCGAGCCGCAAACCCTCCAAACCCGCCTCGATTTTTTCGAGTGCGCGGCGTTCGGAATCGTTGGGGTTTTCGTTTAAATATTGTTTAAAATCTTCCATCTTTTAGCAAGTTCTATCAGTTTTTTCATGCAATCGCGGCGTTTCATTTTGAGGGAATCGGGGGTGGAATATTTCACAAGTCGTTGAGCCACAACCTCTTCGTCGCTCAAACCTTCGATGTGCTGCAAGCGAATGACAGTTGCGCACGGCTCGCCCAACTCTTTCAAAAGATGCCGGACCAGTTCGACGGCCTCCGCGTTTTCGTTCGATTTTTCGAGGTCAAGGTCAGGGGAATCCAGATGATTTTCGAGGGATTCTGGTTTTCGTTTCCGTTCGCGGGTGGCCATCCAAGCCACATTTTTTGCGATTTCGATTAGATAAGTCAGCGGTGCGTGGCCACGAAATTGGTACGAACCATCGGCGATTTTTTGGAGAAAAATCAGGGTGCTTTTGTTCAAAACCTCTTCCGTTTTGTGAGTCGGTAGGTCAAAATTTTTGGCCAATTTCCGGACGGAAGGCATGGCTTTTTCTTGCAAACAAACAATGGCCGCGGATTCCTGCCGGGCGAGGGCGAGGAAAAGTTGTTCGTTTGTTTGAAAATTACGGCACGGGTTTTCGCGTGAAAACCAGTCAAAAAAGTGGTTAGCCATGCATGTTTAATTTTGATTGCAGCAAGTCGAACAAAAGTAAGTGGATTTACGATTTTTGTCTCGCCTCAGGCGAGAGGATTTACGATTTCGTGCAGCATCCAAAAATCTCAAATGTTTTTGGAACGTTGGAAATGCTACTTTTGCCCGACCCGCGCACGTTTACGAAACTTTCAAAGTTTCGTAAACATGGCCATTCGTAAATCCTCTCGCCTGAGGCGAGACAAAAATCGTAAATCCAAATTATGTGGAATGCCATCCGCCGTTTCGGCATCGAAATTTATTGTTTTTTCACCGCTCCGGTTTTTGTCAAAAACTGTTTGGGGATGCTGGGCGTGCTCGGCGGCTTCTTTTTTCTATCGTTTTATTGGATGAAATGCTACACAAATCATGGTGAAAGCATGGAAGTGCCGAATTATGTGGAGATGAATTTTCGCGAGGCATCTAAAAAAGCAAAGGCGCGCGACTTCCGGGTGGCGATTACCGACTCGATTTTTCAGCCCGGAAAACCGCCCGGCGAGGTCATTTCGCAAGACCCAAAACCGGGAGACCGGGTGAAGGAAGAACGCACGATTTATTTTACGATCACCAAAAACAACCCGGATGTGGTGCGGCTTCCCGACCTCGGCGGCGGCGACGATTTTGAAGTTTACAGCCGAAAAATATCGCGTTTGGGTTTGAAACCCCGCATCTCGGCACGGGTGAACGACCCGAAATTGGAGCCGAATACGATCAAAGAAGTGATTTTCCGGGGCGACACGATCACCGATAAATTGGATCAGGGCATTCATGTTGACATGGGCTCGACGGTGGATTTTGTGGTTTCGGAGCAGGTGAATTTGACGGCGGAAATCCCAGATTGTGTTTGTTTGACATTCGATGCGGCCAAGTTTTTGATTCAAAATTCAAACTTGAACCTCGGTTCGACCATCAAAGATGCTTCGGTGACGGACGCGGAAAAGGCGTTTGTTTATCGGCAAAGCCCTCGTTTTTCGCCGTCCGGGACAATGCGGGTGGGCGAGCAGGTGGATGTTTATTTGACCCAAAAACGGCCGGCGGGGTGTCCGGCGGAGTGAGTTTTTGGAGGTAATTTATTTAATTAACTCAAAACAGATGATTGCGAAAGACAAACTTTGAAAGGGATATTTGGAGGACTTTTTCAAAGAAGCCATCCATTATTTTTTTCCAAAATTGAACCCAAAAATTGATTGGAAACGAGGTTTCGAAATTTTGGACAAAGAACTTGCCCAAATTTACCCGGAGAGCGACGAGACGCACCGACGTGTGGATATGTTGGTGAAAGTCTGGTTGAAAAATGGGCAGGAGCAATGGATTCTGTTTCATTTTGAGGTGCAGGGCTACCCAGACAAGCATTTTGGCTACCGGATGTTTGTCTATTTTTATCGGCTGCGCGACCGGTTTAAAGTACCGATTGCCAGTTTTGTCATTTTGACCGATGCCGATAAAAACTGGAAACCGAAATTTTACAGGTACAATCATCACGGCACAAAATGCACGCACGAATTTCCATATTTGAAATTGGCCGGAAAAACGGAGGCGGATTTTGAAGGCCAGACCAATCCGTGGGCGATTATTTTGAAACACGTTCTGTTTTGTTTGCAAGGCAATTGGACGGACGAGGTTTTGATGAAAGCGAAACTTGAAGCGTCCGACGAATTTTTTGCGTTGGGCTTTTCAAATGAAAAAATCCAGCGTGCTTTGACCTTCATAAAATTCTTTGCCCAATTTGCCAATCCAGAATTTTTCGATAATTTTGACCGACAAATCCACATTATTCAACAAGAAAAAAATCCGAAAATGGGTCTACTTGAATTAGCGAGAGAAGAACTTCTCGAAAGAACCTTTGAAAAAGGCATGGAAAAAGGCAAAGAAGAAGGCAAGGAAGAAGGCATAGCCATCGGCGCGGATTTGGCGTTGGGATTGGTTATTGAAAAAATGCTTAATAAAGGAACAAACCCAAAAGTCATCGCAGAATTACTCGACGTTTCGATGGAAATGGTGCTTTCTATTGCGGAAAAAATCAAAATACAACTCAATTAAAATCTCCAATTTAAAAATCAAAACGCCCGACAGCAACCCACTGCCGGGCGTTTTCATTTTAACTTTGCAGTGAAAAATTTTCAAAAACATGATTGAAAACCAACCCGCAACCCCAGTTTTGACAACCGAACCCGTTCGCCCCACCGAAATCGACTACGCCCACGCCGACGTTTCCGAACGGTACGATGATATTTATCAAACCTTTTCGCCCGACGAAGTGGTGGACGCGACTTGGCAGGACGGGGCGTACCAATTTAACTGCAAAAACGGTTTGGCACTCCGCGTCCAAATCATTTCCGGCGGCATCATCCGGCTGCGGTATTCGCCGGACGGCCATTTTTCAAAAGATTTTTCGTACGCCACCGACCCTGATTTTCGCCCCGAAAAAGTCGTCGCCACGCTCGACGAAAATGACAGCGAGTACATTTTGGTTTGTGAAAAACTGCAAGTCGTGGTGCAAAAATTGGGGATGTCCGTCAAATTTTACGATCCTGACGACCGGACGCTTTGCGAAGATTTTGCAGGTTTTTCGGCACACCGAACTATTATGAAGGGTTGGGCGGAAATGAAAATTTCGAAAAAATGCCACCGCCGCGAAGCGTTTTTTGGACTCGGCGACAAGGCTTGCGGGACAAATTTAAGGGGCAAAAAATTCCAAAATTGGTGCTCCGATGCCTATGCTTTTGGCCGGGAATATGACCCGATGTATCGCGCTATTCCGTTTTATTACGCTCTGAATCAAGGAGTTGCGTACGGTATTTTTTTTGACAACAGTTTCAAAACCCATTTTGATTTTGACTCCGAAGAAACGGGCGTGACCCAATTTTGGGCCGAGGGCGGCGAGGTAAATTATTGTTTTTTGGCCGGGCCGACGCTTTTGGAAGTCTCGAAAAATTACGCCCGGCTGACGGGTCGGCACGAATTGCCGCCGATTTGGTCGCTTGGATATCAGCAATGTCGGTGGAGTTATTACCCCGAAAAACGGGTGCGCGAGGTGGCCGAAACTTTTCGAAAACATCAAATTCCCTGCGACGCGATTTACCTCGACATTGATTACATGGACGGCTACCGGGTTTTTACTTGGAACAAAAATTATTTTCCTGACCCAAAAACCATGATTTCCGACCTGCAAAAACTGGGTTTCCAGACCGTTTTGATGATTGACCCTGGGGTGAAAGATGACCCGCATTTTCATGTCCGCCGCGAGGGTTTGGAGAAAAACCATTTCCTGAAAACTGTCGACGGCGACCTCGCAAAAGCACCCGTTTGGCCGGGGTTTTGTCTTTTTCCGGATTTTACAAAAGCGGAAACGCGTGGTTGGTGGGGCGATTTGTACGAAAATTTGGTGCAAAACGAGCCCGTCCGACCGGGTCAGCCGGGCGGGGGCGTCGCCGGTTTTTGGAACGACATGAACGAGCCCGCCGTTTTTCACGTCCACCACAAAACTTTGCCCGACCACGTGCTGCACGACCACGACGGCCACCCGTGCAGCCACCGAAAAGCACACAATATATATGGTATGCAAATGAACCGCGCGTCGTGGGACGGCCTGCGGAAATTGCAACCTGAAAAACGCCCGTTTTTGTTGAGCCGCGCCAGTTTTTCGGGCGGGCAGCGGTTTTCTGCGATTTGGACGGGCGATAATTGCTCAAATTGGGAGCATTTGCAGATTGCAAACATCCAATGCCAGCGGCTCGCGGTGTCCGGTTTTTCGTTTTGCGGGACGGATATCGGCGGTTTTTGTGGCGATTTGGAGCCGGAATTGTACTTGCGGTGGATGCAATTGGCCGTTTTTCATCCTTTGATGCGCGTCCACAGCATGGGTCAGCACACGGCTGGCGACACGGCCTTGGCTTTGGACGAGGATGCTTTGGCGACGGACGCGACCTTGGATTTGGAAATTTTGGATGCTGTCCACCAGCAAAATTTGGATGCTGGCCATTCGAATTTGGAAAATGAAACGCCTGCCGAAAATCAAGAATTTTCAAAAAATGAAAACCCAAAAAACGAAAACCAACCGCCTGAAACCATCGCCGAAAAAATCAACGCCATCCTCCAACCGCCCACTTCCATCGAACGCGAACCCTGGGCTTTCGGCGAAAAATGGTTGGCTTTGAACAAACAAGCCATCGAACTTCGCTACGCTTTGCTTCCGGTAATTTACACGGCGATGTGGAAAAACACGGTGGATGGCACGCCCGCGCTCCGCCACTTGATTTTTGAGGATGCTTCTGACCCAAAATTGACCGAAATCGAGCGCGATTTCATGTTCGGCGACCACGTTTTGGTCAGCCCGGTCATCCAGCCAAAAGTGCAGCGGCAGATGGTTTATTTGCCGACCCGTCCGACAGGGCCATCCGGGCGGGAAGGCAATTGGTTTTATTTTTGGTCGGGGCAGCAATGTCATGGCGACACGGCGGTCACGGTGCTGCCCGAACAGATTCCGTTTTTTGTCCGCGAGGGGGCGGTTTTGCCCGTTTATCCGATTCGGCAATGGACTGGCGAACGCCCGGTGGACGAACTGACTTTGTACGTTTATTTTAAAAATGGATTGGAAATCAGCGAGTTGTACGAAGATGCGGGCGAGGGCTACGATTATCGGACGGGCAATTTTTCTTTGAAAAAATATGCGACGGCGGGCAATCCATCCAAATTTTCGCTCCGCCAAACTGCGTCCGGCAACTGGAAACCGACGTATCAAAAAGTAAAAATTTTGATGATTGGCCTGCCGTTTTTTGCCAAAAGTTGCGTGGCCGACGGTGTGGCGATGCCGATAAAAGAGATTCGGTTGCGGGAGCGGTCGATTTATACTTTGTCGGTCGGGGCGGATTTTGGGGAGATTGAGTGGGTTGGAAATGTTTAAAAAATTAATTGTTGGAATCAGAATTTACAGAATTTTAGAATTTACATAATTTTGAAATTGTCGGAATCAGAATTTACAGAATTTTAGAATTTACATAATTTTGAAATTGTCGGAATCAGAATTTACAGAATTTTAGAATTTACATAATTTTGAAATTGTCGGAATCAGAATTTACAAAATTTTAGAATTTGCATAATTTTGAAAATTCTAAAATTCTGTAAATTCTGATTCCAACAATTTATAAATTCTGATTCCAACAATTTTAACTTGATAAAATTCAAATTTTTATGAAAAAACTCACCACCACCCTGACCCTAATTTTCGCCACTTTTTCAATCATTTTTGCCCAAACCACCGCCTCGCTAATCGGCGTGCCGGGCAAAAACGACCGTCCCACCAAACTCATCTCGACTGCCGACGGCGGTTATTTGATGGCCGGGCAGGTGGACAACGACGCGGCACTTTACCGTTTCGATTGCAACGGAATTTTGCTCGATTCGATCCGAAAAGACTTGCCGGCGGCTGGCAGTTTTGAAATTTTCAACGATGTCGTGGCTTTGCCGAACGGCAATTTTGTGGCAGTCGGCGAGGCGGTTTCTACCGACGGAACCATCAAACATGGCATCGCCATTTTGGTCTCGCCGAACCTCGCGCAAATCAAATTCGATACTTTTTTTGTCAATGGAAAATCGGCGGCGGTCAAACGAATCGTGCGCCGACCGTCGGGAGAATTGGTTATCGCCGGTGTTCAATTGGGCGTGGGTTTGGATTTTGGCGATGCTTTTTGCGCCAATTTGAACGCGACGACGATGCGCCCGAGCACCTCGATTTCTGTTTTTGGCTACGGAATTGACGAAGTTCGAGGTCTGAGTTTGACGGCTGCGGGCGATTTGTTGGTGGCTGGGTACAGCGTTTTGGGAAATATTTTTGACGTAAATGCCAGTTTGACCAACATCGCGTGGGTTCGCGCGGTCAAAAATGACGGCTCGAAAAAATGGGACTTCCGCCGAAACGATGTTTTTACCAATAAATATGGCCGCGCCTATTTTGAAGAAGCCATCGAAAACCCGCAAACCGGCCATATTTTGGCAGGCGGCACGCGGTTTTTGGGCGATACTTCGAACGCGCTCGACCCACATTTTCAACTTTTTGACAAAGACGGAAATGCGATCGACAGCATGACTTTGGTTTTGAAAGGTGGGCAAAATATCAACGAAATCCGGGGCGTGTCGTCCGTGCCGTTTGTGTTTTTGGTGGTCGGCGACAGCACGCAGACGGCCACTTTGACCGCCAATTTTGCTTTCCCGTTTTTCGCACTTTACACCGAAATTGGGAATAAAATTCAATATGTTGCGCATGGTTCTGACCCTGCTTTTCCACTTTCCATCCAATCCGCGCTGCCCGCAAAAAACGGTGAAACTGCCATCGCCGGAACCATTTTCCTGCCGCCGGGCGTGGCCAACAACCAAGATATTTTGATTTCGCTGCCCAGTTTTGCGGTCTCGATTTCGCAAAATGGCAACGAACTTTTTGCCGCCGTCGAACCGACCGGAAATTATCAATATCAATGGATTTTCAACGGCCAACCGCTCGCCGGGCAAAATTCGCCGACACTTTCAGCAGCGTCGGACGGAATTTACACAGTCGTCGTGACCGATGTGGACGGCTGTTCGCGGACGGAAAACATCACGGTTTCGGGCGCGGGTCAAATTTCAGCGCAAATTTTCGAGGCACTTTCGGACACAATTTGCGCCGGCGTGCCGCTTTTGACCCAGGAAATAATCAACGATGCCGAAAGTTATCAATGGGATTTTGGCAACGGCGTGGGTTCGCAACAACCAAAACCCGTTATCATTTATTCAAATCCGGGGACGTACCAGTTGAAATTGACGGCCAAAACTTCGCCCGGCCAATATTTTGTTCCTGAAATTTCGGTGCTCGCCCACGAACCTTATTTTTCATTGACCGACCCGGAACCAGACATTTATTTCATTTTGAAAAACTCGGCGGGCGCGGAAGTTTACCGTTCGGAAATTTATTTCAATGCCACCGATTTGCCTTTAAAAATCCCCTGCGCCGTGCTTTTGACCAATTCAAATTACGTACTCGAACTTTGGGATTACGATTTGTTGGACACCGACGACGCGCTTGGCTATGTTTTTTTGGCCAATCCGACGGCGGGCGGAACGTTCAGTTTTGGCGGAGCAAGCGTTTTTTTCCAAACCAGCGCGGCGGGCGCAAATTATGTGCATTCCCAAACCATCACCGTTTTGCCAGCGAACGACCCAAAATGCACGAGCGCAGCGGATGAAATTTCAAATTTTGAAAATGTAAAAATCTACCCCGTTCCGCTGCGGTCGGGCGATGATTTGCAAATTGATTTGGGTGAAAATGCTGCGCAAATCGTTGAGGTTCAATTGGTTGATGCGTTTGGAAGAGTCGTTGAAATTTGGCGGAAGCCGGAGATTTTGGATGGAAAAATGACTTTGAAAACGGCGGGGCTGGGCGCGGCAGCGGGTGTTTATTTTTTGAATTTTAGGACTGCCGAAGGGAAAATTGCGGGGCGGCGGGTGATTTTTGGGGAGTAAATTTCTGATTTCTTTTTTTCAAAAGTTTCTATTTTTGCTGGCGCTTCATCGAATTTCGGGATGTAGCGCAGCCCGGTAGCGTGCGTCGTTCGGGACGACGAGGTCGCAGGTTCGAATCCTGTCATCCCGACCAAAAATCAAAAAGCCGTTGTAAGTCATTGACTCACAACGGCTTTTGAATTTTAGGAATGACCAAAATCCAGCATCCAAAGTCCTATTTTTCAACCACCAATTTTACCGTCGCCAACCGTCCGTCCGCCAGCACATTTATCAGATAAATGCCTGTCGGCCAATCTTTTACAATCAAATCAAACCGGCTGCCGCTGCCATTTCCGCTTGCCAAAATTTGCCCCAAAACATTCACCGTCTGCCACTGAAAATCCGTTTCCCGGTTCAAGTTGACGACCGCCAAACGTGTCGCAGGATTTGGCGAAACCGTCATTTTTAGGTTTTCAGAAATCGGTTCACTGTCGGAAGTTGAAATCAAATCGGTTTTAAAAACCTGCAAACCACCGCGAGAATTTCCGATGACCATGTCCAATTTCCCGTCGTTGTCGAGGTCGGCGAAGGCCGGATGGCTGCGCGTGCCGACGTCAACTTGCCCCCAAAAATCGGAAACGAGCGGAAATTCCGGGTCGTTGACGTTCGTAAATTTGTAGGCTTCCAATTTTCCCTGAAAAATACCCATCACCGCGAGCAATCCGTCCGCCGATTTGACGAACGAAATATTTGAAAAACCGACCACGTCGTTGTTCGTTTTGGCATCCAAACCGCCCAATTTTTGCACCGTCGGCGCGGCTGGAAAATGTGGGGCGAACGCCGTTCCGTCATTTTTGAAAAAATTGATGTTGCCCGACCGCTCGCCCATCAAAAGGTCTTTTTTTCCATCGCCGTCGAGGTCTATAATATATGGTGTGGAAGTTTGCGAAATGTCCAACGTGAGCCAATACGGGTCGTAGTCTTGCTGAAAAATCATTGGATTGCTCTGCCCGCCGACGTTTTTGAAATAAAAAACCGCGCCGTACTGACTTCCGACCATCAAATCCTCGTCGCCATCCTTGTCCAAATCTCCAAAAGCAGGCGAAAATTCGTAGTCGTTCGGGGCATATTGCGACATTCCGAGCCAATCCGAATCGGCCAATTTGAAATCTGGGGCGAACGAACTTCCTTTATTTAAAAATAAAAACAACCTCGCGTTGAACGAACTCGCCGAAACGCCCGGGCCAGTCGCCGAGAAAAACCCCTGCGTCCCGACCACCAAATCCAGCAAACCATCGGCGTTGACATCGGCAAAAGCAGGGTGGGTGATCGTCCCAAAATCAATCATTTCACCAGTCAAAAAATCGGTTTTTTGCAGTTCAAAATGGTAGTTCGAGTTGCTGCCCGTGTTTTTGTAAAACCACACATTTCGTTGATCTTCAATGATTCCGCGCGAATTTGGACTGACCAGCATGTCGTTTTTGCCGTCACCGTCGGCATCCAAAATGAACGCCGCCGGGAAAGTCACGACCTCCGCCTGCACATTGTAACTTGGAAAAAACGTGTCCTGCGCCACCATCCAAGCTTGCGTTTTGGTGCCGCCGTTCGTCATTTTATTGAGGCATGGGAAAGAAATATCGCCCAAAATAATCTCTTTGTCGCCGTCGCCGTCCTCGTCAAAAGTGGTCACGGTGCTGCCGGGATGCAGGCCGTCGCGGTCTTCGATTGCCTGGAAATTGTTGACGCAAGTGTCCGGGTCGCCGCTCAAACCATTTTTGCAAGCCACCATTCCACTTTCGTAAAAACGGCCCCAGCATCGGTCGGCGAGTTCGAAATGCAAACTGTCGTCGCCAAAACCTTGCTGCGCGGATTTGTTGTTGAACAACCAAACATGGCCGCCGACTGATGCCTCGAAAGTCAAAATATCAATATCGCCGTCGCTGTCCATGTCCGCAAATTCGGGGATGTCCTCCGACGAAATGGAAAGATTGTTCCAAATTCCGGGGATTTCGTCGGGGTAATAAATGAAGTCCGTTTCGCAGGTCGAGCAGCCGGGATAGTGAAATTTAAACGGTTTGAATTTCAGGACGTTGCCATCGTAAAAACCTTTAAACACTTGAATTTCAAAGGTTTGCACGGGCAGGGACGAGCAAAAAATATCCGCCGCGCCGTCGTTGTCGAAATCCCGGAGCAATGCCCAATCTTCCAAAATTGGAAAATTGAGGGCAAATTCTGGGGCGTATTCATAATTTGGTGAGCCGCCCGGCGCGGTTTGTTTGTTCAAAAAAGTCAAAAGATGGTTGCCGATTCGGTCAAAAACGACGAGGTCTGGTTTGCCATCCTTGTTCAAATCGGCGGTCGAAAATTGGGGGGCGTTCAGGCCTCCGGCGAACGGATATTTCAGGTTTTTGCCGTTGATTTCGACTGGGAAACTGGTCGGGAAAAAGGCGTTTTGGGCAAAGTTTTTATTTCCAAAAAAAAGGAAAACGGCCAAAAAGTAGGCGAGGGGAGTGGTTGAAAAAGGCTTTTTAAATTTCATTTCGATTTTCATTTTCAAAAAAATTTGTTCGTGGGTCAAACATAAAGCCAAAGGATTTTTCGGGTGGATGAAAATTTTGGATGCTGCCAGACGGGGCGAAAGTTTTGGGGGATTTTCAAATTGAGATCGGCCAACCTACTTTTGTAAAAAATTTTAGAAAAATGGAGCATTTTAAATACATCATTTCAAACCCAGAAATTTTGGGCGGCAAGCCAATCATAAAAGGTAGCCGAATCAGCGTCCAATTGATTTTGGAATGGGTGGCGAGCGGTGCGAATATTCAAGACATCGCCGATGAATTCCCACATTTGCCGGTCGAAGGCATCCGCGAGGCGATTCTTTTTGCTTCAAGATTTATGGACAATGAAATTTTGATTGAAACCGAAGCCCTTGCCGCATGAAAATCCACGACTTCCCACTTTTCACCGATGAAAATGTATTTCGAAAAACGATTGATTTTCTGCGGTCTGAAAATTTTGATGTCAAATCTGTTCGGGAATTGGGTTTGGAAGGCTGGAAAGATGTGGATTTGATTCCGATTGCAACCCACGAAAATCGCGTGATTTTGACCCATGACAATGATTTTGGGCGAATCGTTTTCACTCAACCCATTGATTTTGTGGGAATTATTTATTTGCGCCCCGGACATTTTCCGCCCGAAAAACACATCGAAACCATCCGAACCATTTTGTTTTTGAATCCCGATTTGCAGCCACCATTCATTTTGACCGCCGAAAATAAAAATGGGAAAATCAGGATAAAAGTCAGGTCAGTTTTGCGGATTCAATGAAGATATACATCTATCTGCATACTTTTGTGTCAAAATCAGTTGAATTTCCGATGACCAACCCGCTTCCATATTCTTTCCCATTTTTAGAAACGGCCACCGAAATGTTGCGGGCAATTGCCCACCCGCACCGTCTTTTGATATTGGAAATGCTTTTTCAAAGCAAAGAAATGAACGTGACCGAGGTTTACGAACGGCTCGGAATCGAGCAGGCCGTCGCGAGCCATCATTTGAGAATTATGAAAGACCGGGGCATCGTGCAGGTTCGGCGGGACGGAAAAAACAGTTTTTATTCTTTGACGAGCGACGAATATTTTAAGGTTTTGGAGGTTTTGGATAAAGTGATTGACTGAAATATGAATGCGCTGCTGGGGCAGGATTCGTGAAAAAACTTCAAATTCTTACCGTTTTTGGCCGTTTACAGAATAATTGGGACGGCATAGTTTATTTCCAAAAAATTTAATGCTGGATTTTTTGCTCAGGTTGGCAACTTGGGCAACTTGCTATTTTAACCAACGACAGTTTTCTCTTCTTGCCGAACAAAATTCCAAAACCAACCATCATTTGGCCGCTCCGCCAAACATCTGCTAAATCATCTGCCAAAACTACCCCGACAGAAAAAATAATTTCGTTTTTGCAAAAATTTTTTCCATCCAATAAACAATGTATGTAGATATGTATATACTTTTGACTTGCCTTCAAAAAGCAGCGATTAACTAACTATTTTTTCATCAAAAATCAAGTAGATATCTATGTCATCCACATCTACAACAATTACAGCAACTGCTCCCACAACCAAAGCGGGTTGGAGTTTGATGACCGTGATTTTGGCTTCGTCGGTCGGAACGCTCATCGAATGGTACGATTTTTACATTTACGGCACGCTTGCGCCGTACATCGCCAAACAGTTTTTTCCGTCGGACAATTTGACGGCATCCTATTTGGCCGCGCTCGGTTCGTTCGCCGCGGGCTTCATCGTCCGGCCTTTCGGGGCTTTGTTTTTCGGGCGATTGGGCGATTTGATTGGCCGGAAATACACGTTTTTGGTCACGCTCCTGCTCATGGGTCTTTCCACTTTTGCCATCGGTTTGATTCCCGGCTACGCAAAAATCGGGATGATGGCACCTGTTCTCATTTTGGGTTTGCGGCTTTTGCAAGGCCTTGCGCTCGGTGGTGAATACGGCGGTGCGGCAACTTATGTCGCGGAACATTCGCCCTCGAACCGTCGCGGGTATTTCACCGGTTTTATTCAAACGACGGCCACGATCGGCCTGCTTTTGTCCATCGCGGTCATTTTGACCACAAAAGCCTACACTGGCGACGCTGCTTTCGACGATTGGGGCTGGCGCGTTCCGTTCTGGATTTCGATTATTATGGTTGCGATTTCGGTTTATATCCGATTGAAAATGCAAGAATCGCCCATGTTTACCAAAATCAAGGAGTCTGGGCAACTTTCAAAAAACCCGTTAAAAGAGTCGTTTGGCAAAAAAGCCAACCTGAAAATGGTGCTGCTCGCACTTTTCGGCGCGGTGGCCGGGCAAGGTGTGATTTGGTACACCGGGCAATTTTACGCCATGGCATTTTTGGATAAAGTTTGCAACATCGAGTTCAACACGGTGCGGTATATTTTGGCGGCGGCCATTATTGCGGGGACGCCATTTTTCTTGGTCTTTGGCCACTGGTCGGACAAAATTGGTCGAAAATGGATCATGCTGGCGGGGATGCTGCTCGGTATTTTGACCTACCGACCGATTTATCAAAAAATGTTGGACATCTCTTCCACAAAAGTAGAGGTGGTTGCTGGCAAGGATTTTTCGGAAAAATCGGTGGCCGTCGCATCGAACGGCGACTCGACCGTCACGACAACAATCGCAAAAGCATTCGTCAACGGCAACACGTATAAAGAGGTAAAAACGCAAAAAATCCTCACCGACAAAACGAAAGAAGCACCAAAAGCGGAGGTGAAAAAGCAATTGTGGGTTTCGGCGGGCAATTGGTGGCTGCTGGCTTTCTTAATTTTCATTCAGATTATTTACGTGACGATGGTTTACGGACCGATGGCGGCGTTCCTCGTCGAATTGTTCCCGACCCGGATCCGCTACTCGTCCATGTCCTTGCCGTACCACATCGGGAATGGGATTTTTGGTGGACTCGTGCCGTACATCGCTACTTTTTTGGTGGCACAAAGCATCACGGCGGACAGACCGAGCGGCGACCCGTTGGCAGGTTTGTTTTATCCGATGATCATCGCGGGGGTTTGTTTTGTGATTGGGGCGATTTATTTGCCTTCGCGCACGGATACAAAAGTGCATGATGATTAAAGGCAGATTGGAGGGCGGAATTTATTCCAAGCCAAAGGCGAAATGAATTTCGCCCTCCCATCCCCAAATTATCTGTTCACCCATTTTAAAATTTTCAAATTCTAAAAATATGAATTCTATAAAAAGATTAGTCGGCATCGTCTGGATCGTTTTGGCTTTTGCGGCCATCTGGTTTATTTTCTCGCGAGCTGGTGTCGAATTGGCCGCTGAAAAAGTCACGCCGGACAAAAAAATATTTTGGTATTCCATCTTGCCAGTTTACACGCCTTTGATGTTGGGCATGGCTTTGTTCGGGTGGTATGCTTTGAAAGGTGAATATGACACGGTGGCGGAGGATTGAGTTTTCCACAAAATTTCATTAAAAAATTTACAGGTGCTCCATTTTGGCTGTCCGTTCTCCACGGGCGGACGGCCATTTTCATCTCTAAATTTTTCAAAAAAAATTTCTTTAAAAAAAGTAAGTCTTATTTTCTAACCAACTCTTTTTCAACTCATTATGTCAAAAAATATACTTTTCCTGCTCCTCGTCGTGGGGCTGGCAGCCACCAATTTGTCTGCCCAAACCACGACCCCTGCGCCCGCCGCAGCAGCCCAAGAACCAAAACCAATCGACCATTCGTACAAACCGATGACCCTGAAATTGAACGATGACGGCTCGAAATACATTCGTTTCATCACTTGGCACCAATTCTGGTTGACGAGCACCCAAAACAATCCGGGCACGCTCGACATCAATGGAAAAGAGGCCGAATCTTCCACCGATTTCGCGCTGCGCCGCTCGCGTTTTTTGGTGATGACCCAAATTTCGCCGCGTGCTCTGATTGTTAGCCACTGGGGCATCAACAATCAGAGTTTTGTGAACGGCGGAGCGAGTGCCGCTGGCCTTGCAGCCTCGGCGAATCCGGGCGCGAGCAACGGCGGCAAACGCCCGCAAGTTTATATCCACGACGCGTGGACAGAATATGAAGTCGTGAAAGGCAAACTCACCCTCGGCGCGGGATTGCACTACTGGAACGGCATTTCACGGATGACAAATGCGTCAACTTTGAACATCATGACGATTGACGCACCCATTTTCAACTGGGCGACCATCGAGGCGACCGACCAATTTGCACGGCAAATGGGCATTTTTGCAAAAGGCCAAATCGGACGTTTGGATTACCGTTTGGCTTTGAACAAACCTTTTGCGTTCGGTGCAACGCCTGCTGCGGTGCTCAAAAACGGCATTGCAGTCAATGTTTTGAATGAAAACTGGGCGCAGGCCGGTTATTTCAAGTACATGTTGTGGGACAAGGAAAGCAACAAATTGCCTTACGAAGTCGGTTCGTACCTCGGTGCGAAAAAGATTTTGAACATCGGCGCAGGTTTTTACAGCCACAAGGACGCGTCTTTGTACAAAACCGAGTCCGACTCAACTTTCGCCAGCCAAACCGCCCTCGGCGTGGACGTTTACATGGAAAAACCGTTGAAACGGAAAGGCGCGGCGCTCCATTTTTACGGCGTTTATTACAACTATAATTTTGGAAAAAACTACATCCGCAACATCGGCATCCTAAACACGCACGCCTCGGTCAAAGCCCCGGCGGCTGGAAAAACGGCAGATTCTTGGGCTGGCGGTGGCAATTTGCAACCAACAATCGGCACGGGCAGCATCATTTACGCCCAATTCGGTTTCAAAATGCCGAACATGAAAAACGGCACGTCTTTCATGCCGTATGCAACTTTTACTTCCAAAGATTTCGAGCGGCTGGCCGACCCATCCAGCCAATTTGGGTTGGGAATCAACTATTTCATCACTGGGCACAACGCAAAAGTGAGTTTGGAATACCAGACCCGCCCGGTTTACAAAGTGCAGGAAGGCGGCACCGCCATCCAACGCAACGGCTCGAAAGGCCAAGTGATTTTGCAAACGCATATTTTCATTTGATTGACACATAGGCCAAATAGGAGTTTTCGCATAGAAAACATTAGGTTTTTGCCAAAAAAACTATGTTTTCTATGTGAAAACTCCTATTTAAACTATGTGTCAAAAACACCTAAAAAGTTCATCTAAAATCCAAAACCGTGGCCGACGACCGCCGCTCCAAACTCCTCATCACCTTCGGAATCTTCGTTTTTTTGCTCAATTTCCCCATGCTCACCATCATGGACAGCGCGAAATTGTGGTTCGGCCTGCCCACTTTATATTTTTATTGCTTCTTCATTTGGTCAGTTTTTATTGTCGTGGTAGGTTTGATTGTCCGAAAACGAAAATGAAAATTTCTGGAAAATGTCGCTGACCCTCATCATCATTTGTTCGCTCGCCTACATTTCGCTGCTGTTTCTCATCGCGTGGCGCGTTGACAAAAAAGCATTGCGCGGCATCAGCGTCGTTGACAATCCCTACATTTATGCACTTTCGCTGGCCGTTTACTGCACGGCTTGGACGTTTTTCGGCTCGGTCGGACGCGCCGCGACCGGCGGCCTGAGTTTTCTCGGTGTTTACATCGGCCCAACTTTGCTCGCCCCACTTTGGTACTGGCTTTTGTACAAAATGATTGTCATTTCCAAAAACCAGCGCATCACTTCCATCGCCGATTTCATTTCTTCGAGGTACGGAAAAAGCCCTTTTTTGGCTACTTTGGTTACGATAATCGTCGTTTTGGGCATCGTCCCGTACATTTCCATTCAAATAAAAGCCGTGACTTTCGGCATTTCAACTTTGACCGGCGACACCTCGCACGACACTTCGCTGCCGTGGACAGACGCTGGATTTTACGTCACGCTGGCAATGGCACTTTTCACTGGCATTTTCGGAACGCGAAAACTCGACCCGAACGAACGCCACGAAGGCCTCGTCGCCGCCATCGCTTTCGAAAGTTTGATAAAATTGATTGCGTTTTTGGCCGTCGGCATTTTCGTTACTTTCTTCATTTTCAACGGTTTCGGCGATCTTTTTGGAAAAGGCTTGGCCAATCCCGCGACCGCCCGGCTGTTCACTTTTGCCTCGTCCGGCGTCACCGCTTTTTCGTGGAATATCATTGTGATGCTCTCGCTTTTTGCCATCATTTTGCTGCCGCGCCAATTCCACATTGCCGTCGTCGAAAATTACTCGCCGCGCCACATTCCAAAAGCGATGTGGGTTTTTCCACTTTATCTTTTATTGATAAATATTTTCGTGCTGCCGCTCGCCGTCGCCGGGAAAATGATGTTCGACGCAAGCGTCCACCCCGATACCTACGTTTTGAGTTTGCCGATGTCGCAGGGCGCAAATTGGCTCGCGCTCGCCGCGTTTATCGGTGGTTTTTCGGCGGCAACGAGCATGGTCGTCATCGAAACGACGGCACTTTCCATCATGTTCAGCAACCACATCGTCGTGCCTTTTTTGATAAAATTTAATAAAAAATCGCCTGAAAGTGCACTCGTTTCCGGCGATTCACGGCTTTTGGACATCCGTCGGGTGAGCATAATTTTGATGCTTTTGCTGGCCTGGTGGTACCAAAAAGCCGTCGGCGGACGCTACGATTTGGTGTCCGTCGGCCTCATTTCTTTCACCGCTGCTGCCCAACTTGCCCCCGCCGCGCTGCTCGGAATGTTCTGGAAACGCGGCACAAAACAAGGCGCGGTCGCTGGTTTGGTTGCTGGTTTTGTGATTTGGGCGTTCTGTTTGCCGCTGCCGAGCATGGCGCAGGCGGGCATCATTTCGGACGATTTTTTGAAAAATGGTTTGTTCGGCCTGGCATTTTTGAAGCCCTACGAACTCTTCGGTTTGGCGGGTCTCGACCCGATTTCGCACGGTGCTTTTTGGAGTTTGTTCATCAATTTTTGGATGTACGCCATCGTTTCGGTCAACACTCAGCCCTCGACTTTGGGCTACCGGCAAGCCGATTTGTTTGTAAATATCCACAAATACATCTCCGGCCAAGACTCGGACATGATAAAAAGGGAAGCGAAAATTTCAGATTTGCGCTCCGTTTTGAACCGTTTTTTGGGTGAAATGCGGACGATTGCCATTTTTCATGATTTTGAAAAAACACACAACACCTCAATTTCTGGCGAACAAATTGCCCACACCGATTTGATAAATTTTGCAGAAACGCACCTAGCCGGGGCAATTGGCGCAGCATCTGCCAGATTGGTAATTGATAGTATTGCAAAAGAAGAAAATATCACAATTGAAGAAGTGATGCGAATTTTGGAACAAACCCGCGAAGCCGTCGAACACAGCCGCGTCGTCGAAAACAAAAACGAGGAACTCAAAGCCCTCACTTTGCAACTCACCGAAGCCAACGACCAACTCAAAACCCTCGACCGTTTGAAAGCCGATTTCATTACGACCGTCACCCACGAACTGCGGACGCCGGTGACGAGCATCAAGGCTTTGTCCAAAATTTTGCAGGATTACCGCTCCGAAATTTCCGAGGAAAAGGAAAAAGACTACCTCAAAATCATCGTCAGCGAAAGCGAACGCATCAGCCGTTTGATAAATCAGGTGTTGGATTTGGAAAAATTGAACCTCGAAAACGGCGGCACGAAAAAATTCCGCACCGTCAATTTTTCAGAAATCGTCGCCGCCGCCGTCGAAGGCATGGAACCACTTTTTCGGGAAAAACGGGTCAACTGCGATTTGAATTTGCCCGAAAACCCGATTTTGGTCTCCGGCGACCCCGACCGTTTGATGCAAGTCGTGGTCAATCTTTTGTCGAACGCCCTGAAATTCAGCCCCGCCGAAACCGGCCAAGTCCACCTCGCTTTGTTCAAAAACCACCGCCACGCCATTTTGAAAATCATGGACAACGGCATCGGCATCGAACCGGAAAAACAACATTTGATTTTTGAAAAATTCACCCAAATCAGCCCCGGAAAAACGGGCAAACCGACTGGCAGCGGCCTCGGTCTTTTCATCACCCGAAAAATTGTGGAAGACCACGGCGGGCACATTATTTTGGAAAGCGAGGCGGGGCGCGGGGCGGTTTTTGAGGTGCGGTTGCCGTTGGCGGGGGAATAGCCAATCGGCTGATTTTTATTTTTTTTAAAAATTTTTCGGGGAAAAATCACCCTGTCCATTTCATTTCATTTTTCTAAATTTGGCCGTCGTTTCATTTTAATTCTGTTTTCAAGTTCAACTAAAATCACCGCGAAAAATGACGGACGCTCCCGCAAAAATTTTAATCGTCGACGACGAGCCAAACATCGTCACCGCCCTCGAATTCCTCCTCGAACGCGAAGGCCACCAAATCCGCAAGGCTTTCAACGGCCGCGAGGGCCTAGAAATGGCACTGCTTTTTCTGCCCGACATTATTCTTTTGGATGTGATGATGCCCGAAATGGACGGCTTCGAGGCCGCCCGGCTGATTCGACAAACTCCTATTTTGGAAAACACAAAAATCATTTTTCTCACCGCAAAAGGCACGCAATCCGACCGCCGGACTGGCTACGATTCGGGTGCTGAATATTACATTGTCAAGCCATTTGACAACGCGGAATTGATTGGGACGGTGAACGAGGTGCTGGTTTTTGGATGATTTGTTTTTTACCACAAAGGCACATCAGAAAACATAAGTTTTTAATAAAAAAACCAGTTCGACGGTATTTCCCCCAAATTTTCCGCCCCAACTTTCGCCACGCCAACCTTCAAACCAAACCCGCCGCCTGCGTTAAAATACAAAACCCGCACGGCATGAAAACCCTTTTCCAAAAACGCCAAACCATCGTGCCGCTCGAAACCGTGCAGCCCATCATTATTGACAATCAATTGGTTATCCAAAAAAAGCAGGCTGCCGTCGTCCGATTCCGTAAAAAATTGGTAGCCGCCAGTCTCCGGTATTTTCAAAAATCCCTGCCAAATCGAGGCGCATTTTTGGGTTTCACAGGCGGCTGTCATTTCGATTTTTTGAACGGAAACCCCATTTTCGAGCGGCGCGGCGGCGACCGATTTTGAGTCCCATTTTTCAGGTTTGACCTCAAATTTTTGCAGTCCGGATTTTGGTTTCCCGGCAGGTTTTATCATTGAAATTTTTTGAAAAATTTTGACTTCGGCATCTGCCGGAGCACTTCCGATTTTTCCATTTTCAAAAGCGACGGCGGAAATTTTTCCGGCAGATTTTACGGAAAATGGTTTTTCAAAAATCATGCTTTTTTCGTTCGGCAGACTTCCATCGGATGTGTAAAAAACCTTCGCGCCGGGCGCGGATTCAATTTTTACAGTCGGCTGCATCGTCGAAAAATCATAGTTCACCACGACTTTTGGTTTTTGGGAAAACGCACCGAAGTTGCTGATTTTCAATGCCCAAGCGTCTTTCGATTTGATTTTGTTGGGGTGAAAAACGGGCAATTTCACCTGCACATTTTCACCCAGATTTTGCCAATCGAGCGGCTGCCCATTTTCCAAAAAACTGACCGCCGTGCCTGTCGGCAAATTCATGTTTTTCAAAATCAAAATGCCGTCGTCAGGCCATTTTGGAAGGATGGCGAACAGTGAATTTTGGGTAGAATTGTAAGTAAAAAACACCTCTTTCACCGCAAAACCAGGGTCTGGGTCAACCGTCAATTTCAGCAAAACGTCGCCGCCAGTTTTCCAATCCTCCACGAAATGTGGGTTTTTCGGCATCTTAAAATGTTGGTCGCCAGCACTCCATTGGCACGGTTGCCGCCAGCGTCGCGTGTCGTAAATCGCCTCGCCGTTCAGCCGAAGCCACTCGCCCATTTCGAGCAATCTGTCCTGCATAATTGGCGGTATTTTTCCATGTTCGTCCGGGCCGATGTCGAGCAAAAAATTGCCGCCGCGCGACACTTTGTCAATCAAATGCAGCAGCAAAACTTGCGTCGAATTGTAGTCCCACGCATCCTCCTCGCGGTTGTAGCCATACGAAAAACCCATGCCCCGCGACTCTTCCCAAGCATGGTCTTCAAAATCTATATCTGGTTGATATTCAGGCGTGTAGATGCCCGCATGTTTAAAACGCACCCCGCTTCCCCAGCGGTCGTTGACCACGACGGAGTCGCGCACCGGGCTGTCGTTGAACAGCCACGCGAGCCAATTTTGAGAGTCCCAAACCTCCGGCGAGGCATCCCAATCGCCGTCCGACCAGACGATTTTTGGTCGGTAATTTTTCACCAAATCATTGAGTTGCGGCAACGAGTGTTCCTGTGCAAAACGTCGACGGTCGGCCTTCCAAAGTGGGTTGAACCATTCGTACAATGAATAATATAAACCGGGCTGGACGCTGGTTTTTCGCAGCGACGCAAAAAGTTCGCCGAGCAAATCGCGGTGCGGCGTGCAGTCCACGGAATTCCAGGGGAAACCCCAAGTTTTGTTGGCCGTTTTGCTCGGCCAAAGGCAATAGCCGTCGTGGTGTTTCGAGGTGAGGACGACGTATTTCGCGCCCGCTTTTTCAAACAATTTTGCCCAATCGTCGGGTTCAAAAAGTTCGGCTTTGAACATCGGCGCGAAATCGTAATAAATCGTTTTTTCACCAAAACGCTGGCGGTGGTACGCCTGCCGCGCCGTGTCCGAGCCTTGAAAACCTTGCTGGTACCACTCGGCATAATTGCCTTTCGAGCACCAACCGGGCACTGAATAAACGCCCCAGTGGATAAAAATGCCAAATTTGGCATCCAACCACCACTCCGGCGTCGGGCGGCTGTCGAGCGATTGCCAATCGGGGGTGTATTTTTTTTGGGAAAAAAGGGAAATGGAAAGGCAGGAAAAAAAGCAGATTGCGAGGACTGATTTCATAAAACAGATTGATTTTGGGCAAACGTAAAACAAATTCTTGACCTTGCATTGCCCAAAAAACGTTCAAAAACTGCACAATTTTAGAAAAACCAAAAATGGTTTCAGCTTTAAAATCAAGGCTCAATTATGATTTCAAGTTGTTGGTTCGAAAAGGTGCGTAGCACCTAAATATTTGTAGGAAACATTGAAAAAAAACCTTCAAGAGGTGCGTAGCACCAAAATATTTGGCCTCAAATATTCTGGTGCTACGCACCTTTTATTCCTGTTTCCGAACGGTTTCTACAAATATTGAGGTGCTACGCACATTTCGAACCAGCAACTTGAAACCATAATTGCACCGAAACTAAAATCAAACGACATGGCAAATACTTACACCCAAATGTATGTGCACCTGGTTTTTTCGCCGAAACATCGGGAAGCACTCATCAAAAAAGCATGGAAAAATGAACTCGAAATGTACATTACTGGGATTGTCCAGAACCAAAAACACAAGATGTTGGCCATTGGCTCCATGCCCGACCACGTCCACATTTTAATTGGATACGATGTAAACCAACTCATCCCAAATTTGGTGGAACACATCAAAACATCCAGCAATCATTGGATAAAAGAGAAAAAATTATCCAATTTTAAATTCGATTGGCAACGCGGATATGGTGCATTTACCCATTCGCGGTCGCAATTGGATACCGTTATAAAATATATTTTGAACCAAGAGTCGCACCATAAAAAGAAGACTTTTCGGGAAGAATATTTAGAAATTTTGGCGAAAAATGAAGTGGATTTTAAAGAAGAATACCTTTTTGATTTTTTTAATGATGTTTCAAATTGGGATTGAAAAGGTGCGTAGCACCGTGATATTTGTAGAAAAACGTTGCATATCGCAACCAAAAAAGGTGCGTAGCACCGTGATATTTGTAGAAAAAACGAGGCACCGCAGATTCGCCAAAGGTGCGTAGCACCGTGATATTTGTAGAAAAACGTTGCATATCGCAACCAAAAAAGGTGCGTAGCACCGTGATATTTGTAGAAAAAACGAGGCACCGCAGATTCGCCAAAGGTG